>JAUVSA010000026.1 GCA_030597345.1 Bacillota bacterium | reverse complement strand
CGCCGGCCAGTCGCGCCCATATCCCTCCTGGATCCAGGCGCCGCGAAGCTCGCCGCTGCGCGACTGGGCCGCCGCCCCACTGCCGAGACAGACGGCGAGGAAGATCGTAGCCATAATCTGGGCCCACCGAGGCATCACGATTCCTCCATTCTTTCCTCTGGGCCAGTTCGTCGGCCGACTCGACCGTTCCTTTTGGCCGGAAACAGGACCCTGCCGCTCCCGCGGCGTAAGGTGCGCGGAACGCCAACGCTGGGGAGCTTTCATGACCGCGCGAGAGCGCGTACAAAGAGCCTTTCGGCACGAGGAACCCGACCGCGTGCCGATCTACGAGCAAACAGTGTGCGCCCGCATCGCCTCGGAGATCATGGGACGGCCCATGCGCACTGGTGGCGGCCGCATCCGCTGGGAGGAAACAGCGGCCCGCTGGGAGAGCGAGGACGCCTGGCGGGACTACGTCGGACATCTGCTCGAAGATGTCGGCGACCTCATTCGCGAGCTGGACTTCGACATCGTTGGCATCCCTTGGCGTCACTCCGAACGACCTGCCGCGAAGCTCAACGACTACACCTTTCGGTACGAAGATCCGGAGACGCAGCTCTGGACCACCTACCACTACGACGAGGCAACCGACGTCTTCGACGTCGTAGATTCCGCGCTCAGGCGGGAGGGCATCCCCGCCCTCGAGCGCCTGGTCGCTGCCGTAGCACGCGCCGCCGAGCAGTCTTCGCCGCCCACGGCCGAGAGCTATGCTGAACTTCATGCCCTCGCGCAGCGCGCGGGCGACGAACGTATGCTCAAGTCCGTCGAGGGATTCCTCGCGATCCCGCTCGAGGCGGCTTGGCTCGAGGCCAGCGCCCTCCGTCCCGACTTGGTGGAGCAGTACCTCGACGCGGTAGTCGAGCAGACACTGGTTGCCATTCCTGTTCTGCCGAAGCTTGGCATAGGACTGCTCTGGGCGGGCGGCGATCTCGCCTCCTCCGCAGGGCCGATCTATTCACCCGCTATGTTCCGCCGCTTCATTCTTCCTCGGCTGCGTCGGATCACCCGCGCCGCGCACGAGGCCGGGCTGGTCTACCTCTTTCGCACCGATGGCGACATCTGGACCGTCGCCCAAGACCTGTTGGTCCACTCCGAAATTGACGGCTATGGAGAGATCGATAACGACGCGGGGATGGACCCCGCAGAGGTGAAGCGCAAGTTCCCACACCTCACCCTCTGGGGCGGAATCAGCTGCGGCAGCACGCTGGTTTTCGACACACCGGCAGGGATCCGAGAGAGAGTGAAGCAGGTAATGGACACCTGCGCGCCCGGCGGCGGATTCATCTTCGGATCGTCCAATTCCATACACACCGGCATCCCCACCAGGAACTTCGTCGCCATGCAGGAGGCGGCGCGCGAGTTCGGGTATTACCCTCGCGGAGCAGGATAGCTGCTCCGCGCTGCCGAAGCCGATCTCCCGGGGTGAGCTCAAGTGATTGCCCCAGCCTCACAATAGCGGAGGGTAAACCAGTGAAGATCGGTGTGATGGACAACGTCCTGGAAAAGCCTTGGGCCGACCTCTTCGACGAGGCGGCTCGCCTCAACTTCGCCGGAGTCGAACTCGACCTAAGACCGGAAACCTATGTCGAAACCGAGGTCTGGAGCGAAGCAGGCCGCCAGGCCCTCTCCGAGCGCAGCCAACGGACCGGCGTTGAGATCGCCTCCGTGTGTATGGATGGTGTCGCGGGTCTTATGACCGATGGCGAGACGCACGAAGACGGCGTGCGTGCGCTCGCCGATCTGCGCCAGTACTGCGACGAGCTAGACGCCGGCGTCATCCTCTTCCCCATGATCAAGCAGGCTGACCAGAGCGAGGAAGAAGCCCTAGCCATGTGGCGCGATGGCTTCCGGGCGGCCTTCGCGCAAAGCCAGCGCTGCCGTGCCAAAGTCGGGATGGAGAGCGTCGGGCGCATCGGCCGCTCGGCCGACCAGGCCCTCGCTATGATCGATGCCGTCGGCTCCCCAATGCTCGGCGTCTACTACGATGTCGGCAACGCAGACTATCAGAGCTTCGACCCCATCGCGGAGATCAGACAGCTTGGGAAGCACATCGTCCAGATCCACGTCAAGGAAATCGGCGCCGAAATGGGCGAGGGCAAGTTGGACTTCCCAGCTATCTTTGCCGCCATCAAGAGCATAGCATATGAAGGCTACCTCGTGCTGGAGACAGAGCCCGGAGATGACCCCGCGGGCAGCGCCGCCCGGAACCTCGGGTTCGTCAGGAGCCTGCTTTAGCGTCGCCGGGGACGGCCTAGCCCGGAGAATCCGCCTGCCCGGCCTCCGTCTCCTCCCACCAGCCGATTAGGCTCCGCTTCGTCGCGCGATCACGTTGGGCCTTCTGTGCTTCCCCGAGAGTGCTGTAGCCAAGCGCTCTCTAATCATATAGATATCCCTTGCCGGGATCCAAAGCAATCGCCGCCGTTGCCAGCGACACCAACGCTTCCGCGTACCCCTTAACCTCCTGCTCGAATCCCCGCGCCGCACAGATCTCTACCACATCGTACACTGCATCTAGGGCATTGGTGGCAATCGCGAGCGCGCGCCGGAAATGATCGTGGGCCTCCTCCTCCCGGCCGTCGTTCAGCGCTAGGAATCCCAGTCCCACGTGCATCATCGGGGATTCCTGATCCCGCTCCGGCGCGGCCGCCGCCTCGAACTCGCGCCTTGCTCTCTGATACTCCCGTCGCTTCAGGCCGAGCCAACCCCTGTACACTCGCACCTGAAACGCGTCCTCCTGCTCGGGTGAAGCCAGCCGCAGAGTGCGTTCCGCCAACCCGAGGTCTCCGATGCCGAGTCCGGCGCGGACCGCGCCCACAAGTGCAGCCACATTGGTCGGATCGTTGGCATAGGCCCCGCTGAAGTACTCGAAGGCTTCCTCCGGATAGCCGTCAAACATCCGCTGCTCGCCGACTGCATACTGGGCGTCCGCCACCGTCCGTTTGACAAACCGGTCGTTGGGTCTCAGCTTGTCGGCCTCCGCCATCGCCGCCAGATACTGGTCGGTGTACCCGTACGAGTACAGCATCTGACCCCGCATCAGCCATCGACCGGCCTCCCGCGTGTTGGCCGCATCGCGCAGCGTCTGCGGATCCACTGGCTTCGTGCACATTTCATCGAGCACACGCTGGAAGTCGTGAGCTGATAGCCTCTCGCACGCGGTCAACACCGCCGGCATTGTTGAATCCACGCCGGTCAGTCTGATCGCCTTGGGCGCGCTGAACTCCAGGATCGGAAAGTCGGTCCGGTTGCGAGGCGCGCCCGCACTCATTTCCCGCAGCTCCTCCGGGCCCGCCACGAACCAGCCCAGTACATCGCCCGGCCTGTGTACACCCATCTGCAGCAGGGCGCCCATCACCACCGGGTCCGACATGTGTTCCGCCATTCGGTCGAGATCGACCCTCAGCGGTCCTTTCGATCCAATGAGAACCGTGTCTACCCCGCAGAACCACATGGAAGCGTTGGGGAACACGTCCACGAAAGTCCCCACGATTGTTGCGAAGTCCCCGGCCGAGAGATGATACAAAGGCAGGTACTGAGCGACGATCCCGCCCTCCCGAAGGCGGTCCTTACAGGCGATCCAGTGCTCGCGCGAATAGAGAGTGGCCGCGCCGGCGACAAACGGATGGAACGGATCGGAGCTGATCACGTCGAACTGCTTTCGCGTCGCCTTCATATAGTTGGCCCCGTCGTTGAACACAACGTCCACCTTGGGGTTGTCGAGCACGTGGTAATTCCACTTGGCGAACAGCCGGGTCCCGTCGGGGACCTCCGGGGAGAGCTCCACTATGGTCAAGTGTTCGACCGCAGGATAGATGGCGACGCACCCAGCGGACACCCCCGCTCCCAGCCCGATAACCACGGTCTCTCTAGGATCCGGGTGCAGCAGCACCGGCAAATGCCCGGCCATGCGGAGCAGCCGCATGTCGTACAGGTACGTGGTGGCGACGGGCTTGGCGTTGATGGAGATGATCTTCTCTCCCCAGCCTGTTTCGAGAACGTCGACCGATGTCGTGACCCCCTCCTTGTGATACAGCAGACGCTGCATATATCGATCCGTGACATCTACCGTGGAGCCGCCCATCCAGTTCGCGTAGTATCCGCCTGCAAACGGTCCCCAGCCTGCAAACAACACCTTCGTTGAGAACCGAGGATGCACGAAGGCAAGCAGAATCACCGCCGCGCCCGCGGCAGCGGCCACCCCCGTGCGCAGCTTGCGCGGCCACGGCCCGGCCATCGCAACCGCAAGCGTTCCTCCCACCAGCATCAGGAACAGCGCCGCCATCGTGAGCGCAGGCTGGAGCCCGAAGAACTTGACCAGCACGAATCCGCCGACCAGCGAACCTATGATCCCTCCAAGCGTATTGATGGCGTAGACGTCGGCCACCGTGTGGCCGACGCGGTCGATCCCGCGAGAGTACATGCGCACCAGAATCGGGAAGCTGGCCCCCGACAGAAACGTCGGCACGAAGACGAGCAAGAAGCACACCGCGAACTGTGTTGCGATCAGCAGGCCCCATACCCCGGACGTCCAGTCGTACAGACGCAGAAACATGAAGGGCAGCCTGTTGATGATAGCCGGACCTAGCACTGCGCAGAAGCCCCCCGCAAACAGCAGCGCAGACACCACGGCCGCCCGATTGCGGAGGCGATCCGCGAGCGGAGCAAAGACTGCGCTGCCGGTGGCGATGCCTGCCAGAACTGCGGTGAGCATCGTCGAGAACGCGTACGTCGAGGCCCCCAGGATCAGCACCAAGCTGCGCGTCCACACCACCTCCAGCGCCAGGATGGCCAGCCCTGAGGAAAAGGCGACGATGAGGATCATCCTCTCGGATCGCGTCAGCGGGGCCCGTGGCGCTGGCGCCTCCGCATCGGATACCGGCCTCCGCCTCACGGCGAAGTCCGGCGACGTGCTCAGGATCACCGCCATCGCTGCCAGGAAGAAATTCCCGAGCGCCGCCGCGAGAACTGTATTTGGCAGTCCCATCGCCGGAAGCAGCAGGAAGCCTGCGCTGAACGTGCCAGTCACCGCGCCGAACGTATTGACAGCATAGAGCCTGCCGACGCTGAGACCGAGCGTATCTTCCCGGTCCACCATCAGTCTGCTCAAGACCGGCAGAGTGGCGCCCATCAGAGTAGCTGGGATCGCCAGCAGCACGAAGGAGACGACAAACCTGAACAGCGTGAACAGGCTGAAGCTCTCCGCGAGCCGCGCGTACACCGCGGGGTAGCTCCCCTCGACCATGCCAAGAAGCACTGGCAGCAGAAGGGCGTATGCTCCTATTATGCCCTCGAGTATCCCATACACGACCAGCGGATGCAGTCGCGTGCGGTCGATGACTCGTCCGGCAATATAGCTGCCGACCGCAAGGCCCGCAAAGAAAGCGGCGAGAACGGTGCTGACCGCGTAGGTTGTGATGCCGAAGATGAGCCCAAACTCCTTCACCCACACCACTTCATAGATCAGGCTCGTCATTCCAGACAGGAAGAACAGCAGGTAGACCACCACGGTCCATCCGGGCCGCCGCTGTGGAGCGCGACCGGGATCCGTTGTGACAGTCTCGGTAGAAGCCATTGTTCACCTCTGTGTGGTCCGGCGGCCACCCCGCGTTGCTTAGGTAACACGCGTCCGCCGGCAGGTCTAGTTACCCCAGGACCGAATCTACTTCCCTGCCTCAGGGATGGCTTCCTTCCCACGCAGCCATCCCCGCGCAGCCCTTCACGGCTGCCGATCCCACGTGCACGGGAGCCAAGCGATGATCGTAAAGGTAGGTCTCGATAAGGGCGACTTCGTCGGCGACACCGACCTCCCCATTCAACAGGCCGTCGACGCTGTCGGCGTCTACGGCGGCGGCACGGTAGAACTCGCCCGGGGTACGTACACACTCTACAATTCCGTGCACCTACAGAGCAACGTCCGCCTTGTCGGATCGGGCCCCGATACTGTGCTGCGCAAGTGCGGGGGCCCTCGCAGCGAGTTCGCCGTCGACGCCGACTACGGCCAGAAGAAGGTGACGGTCCGCGACCCGACTGGATTCCGAGCCGGTATGGGAGTGGTAGTCACCGACGACCGCGCCGGTGGGTGGCACGATACCCTCGCCGCCATCACCCTGGTACAAGGCAATGTTCTCTACCTGGACAGGCCGTTCCTGACGGACTACGCCAGCGCCGCCGCCGGCCTTGTCTTCAGCGCTTTTCCCTTGGTGGCCGGAATCGACCTGGACTCGGCCTCCATAGAGGGCCTTTGCCTCGACGGCGATCGCAGCAGCAACCTGCCCATCAATGGCTGCATCGGTGGCGGACTCTACCTATACCGCGCCCGGCGTTGTCGGATAGCCGACTCCGTAGTGCAGGACTTCGCCGGCGACGGCATCAGTCTCCAGATCACTCAAGACATCCTTGTCGAAGGCTGCGAGGTGAAGGGCATCACTGGCCTGGGCCTCCATCCCGGGACCGGCTCGGCTCGCCCGGTCGTTCGGAACTGCCAGTCACACGACAACGACGGGGACGGCCTCTTCCTGTGCTGGCGCGTGCAGGAGGGTCGCTTTGAGAATAACCAGTTCCTGAACAACCGCGGCCACGGAATCTCAGTCGGCCACAAGGATACCGACAACCTCTTCCTCGGCAACACCATCCGCGGCAACAAGCTGCACGGCATCTACTTCCGCGATGAAACGCCGGCCAACGCCGGCAGCCGCAACAGCTTCCGCCAGAACATCATCGAGGACAACCACGGCTGCGGAGTTTGCATCGACGGCCCCACCACCGACCTGGTCTTCGAAGAGAACACCATCCGCGATACTCGCTCGGGGGACGCACGGACTCAGCGCGTGGGTATCCGGGCCGGGCAGAACGCCGTTCGCGTGCGCGCCGTTCGCAATCACATCGAGAACCATCCCGAAGCTGACGTGCAGGGCGAGGTGTCGGTGGAGGACTGACCCGGCTTCCTAGAGCGCATTTCATGACCCTCACTCGCCTGGCTGTCCGTTAGAGACGCTGGCATGAAATGCGCCTGCTGGAGCCTGGCGGCTTGTGCTGCTGTTTCATAACCTCAGATGGAGGTTATGAAACAGCTTCTAGTCCCCGCGGGCCCCTACGTCCTATCCGGAGAGCGACTCCCTCTCAGCCTGCTTGCGCTTCCCTCGTTCGATCAGCTTCACCGCTCCTATCGTGAGCACATAGAGCACGATCATTGGCAGCGCGCACACCGTCAGCGTAATCGGATCCCACGTCGGGGTTATGATCGCCGCCGCTACGAAGATACCGACGACCGCCTCCCGCCACCTCCTGATCAGCAGGCGCGAATCGACGATCCCAACCTTGGCGAGCAGCACGATGATGATCGGGAGTTGAAACCCCACCCCGAACGCGAGATAGAACTTGAGCAGCAGCAGGATCGTGTCGTTGAGAGTGAGCCAGGCCCGCGTATCCGGCGGAATGTAGCGGAGCAGTACCCTCACCGAAGGACCGGTGACCGCATAGCCCATCGCCACCCCGAGCAGGAACAGCAGCACCGCTACCGGAACCAGCGGCCGCACCGCACGCCGCTCACTTGCGGTCAGCCCTGGCGCCACGAACCCCCAGATCTCATAAAGGACGAACGGCGCCGCCAGCATGAGGCCGCCGACGAGCACTATCTCCAGTCTGACCATCAGCGGCTCCAGCAGCCCGCGCACCGTTAGCTGCCCATCCACGCTCGCCAAGGGTCCGCTGATCGGGCGCACCATGAAGCTATACACCGGCTCGAAGAAGATCCACACTACCGTCATGCCCACCGCCACGTAGACGAGCACCCGGATCAGCCGCCCCCGAAGTTCCGCCAGATGCGCGATTAGATCTGCCCGCTCGTCTTCCCTCAACTCGCCATCTCGCTCCTCATTAGCCATTCACTTCCGCACCCGACCCGCTCTCCCCTGTGACCGCCGCTTCGAAGGAGAACTCATTCGCCGTCCGGAAGAACCCTCCCGAAAGCGAGGCCACCATGCCGGAAGGGCAGGCTTTCCAGTGCGGTTGCTGCACCCCAGAGATGATCGCGGCCGGCTTCGCCATGCTCAACCGGAACACGCACCCCGGCGAGCGCCGGATTCGCCATGCCCTCGCCAGCCATCTCTGCAGGTGCGGCGCACGTCCCCGCATTGTCCGCGCCGTGCAGACGGCCGCAGCCAAGTTCCGAGACTAGAGGATCGACCTTGATCTCCGATCCCTTCGAGTCAGAAAGCCAAGCTGCTTCCGATGAGTCGGGCCTGACGCGGCGAGACTTCCTCCGACTCACCAGCGGCGTCATCGTTCTCTTCAGCCTGACCGGCGATGTGCTCGGACAGATCGCCCGGGACGGCCCGTCAAGCGACCTCGAGGACCTCAACGCCTGGCTGGCCGTCGGACCCGACAGTCGAGTGACCGTCTTCGTTCCTGCCCCCGACGTCGGCCAGGGAACGCGTACCGCCCTCGCCCAGATGGTGGCAGAGGAACTCGCTCTGCCCACCGCCTCCGGCAGCATGGTGATGGGAGATACCGACCGCGTCCCGATCCCGGCCCCTGCTGGTTCTACCCTTGCCACGGTGGGGATCCTCGTCCGCGCCGCCGCCGCCGAAGCCCGCGAGATACTTGCCCAAATGGCGGCCGACAAATGGGGTGTTCCCCGACAACTGGTGGAGATTCGCGACGGGCGTGCCTGGCGCCTCGGCAACACCGAAACCGCGATCTCCCTTGGCGATCTAACCCGCGGCCGCCGCCTCCTCCGCAGGCTTCAGACTCCACCCTCGCCCAAGCCCCGGAGCGCCTATCAGCTCGTGGGAAAGCCCGTACCCCGCGTCGATGGGCTGTCTCTTGTCACGGGCCGGGCCCGCTTCGTCGCCGACATCCGCCTGCCCAACATGGCCTACGCGAAGATCCTTCGTCCGCCCTGTCTTGGCGCTCGACTCCTCCGCGCCGATACTCGCGCTGCCTCCGCACAGCCGGGCGTCATCGCAGTGATCGAGCAGGGCGACTTCGTCGCCGTCGTCGCCGCCCACCCCGAACTCGCAGAGAAGGCCCTGCGACGCATTCAGGCAGCCTGGGAAGAGCCCGACCATCCTGCCATGGCCGCTCTGTACGCGGATCTCAGAGCAAGCGCGGGCCTCACGGAGCGAGTTCGGGAGCAAGGAGATGTCGAGAGCGCATTCGCCTCTGCGCGGCACGGCTTCACCGCCAGCTATCGCGCCCCCTTCGTCGCCCACGCGCCCATCGAGCCCCACGGGGCCGTCGCTGCTGAAGACGGGGAGAAGATCGTCGTTTACACCGGCACTCAGCGCCCCTTCGCTCATCGGGAGGCCGTCGCACGCGCCCTCGGCTGGCCCCCGGAACGCGTGCGCGTCATCACCACCACCGTCGGCGGTGCTTTCGGCGGCAAGAACGCGGCCGATCTCTCCATCGAAGCGGCGCGGCTGACGCGTGCCCTCGGACGCCCGGTAATGGTCACCCACACCCGTGCCGAGGAACTCACCTGGAACTACTTCCGTCCAGCCGCCCTGATCGACCTCCAATGCGGAGTGAGCGAAGCGGGGGAAGTAGTCGCCTGGACCTGCGATTCCTTCAACTGCGGCCCCGTCGGCGCCATCCCGCCATATATCTTCGCGAATCAGCGCATCAGCTTTCATCCATGCCGCCCGCCCCTGCGCCAGGGCGAGTGGCGCGGCCTGGGCGGCCCGGCCAACACCTTCGCCCGCGAGGCCCACCTCGACCACATCGCAAGCGAACTCGGCCAGGATCCCATCGAGTTTCGCCTCCACCATCTCGCGCCGGGATCCCGGATGGCCCGCGTCGTCTCCGCGGTGGCCGAAAGGTACCGCTGGCAGACACGCCGCACGCCCACGGGCCTGGGTGTGGGGTTCGCCTGTGCCGCCGATTCGGGCACCTATGTGGCACAGATCGCCGAGGTAGAGGTGGCGCGCCTCACCGGCGAAGTCCGGGTACGCCGCCTCCTCGTCGCCCAGGACAGTGGCCTCATCGTCAACCCTGACGGCATTCGCAACCAGATCGAAGGCGCTGTGATCATGGGGTTGGGCTTCACGCTCTGGGAGGCCGTACGCTATGAGCAGGGACGCATCTTGACCAACACCTTCACCTCTTACCCAATACCGGCTTTCCCCGACACCCCCGCCATCGACATCGTTCTTGTCCCGAATCCGGATCACCCGCCACAGGCCGCTGGCACGCCAGCCATCTTCCCCATTGCGGCCGCAGTAGCCAATGCCGTGTTTGACGCCACCGGTAAACGCATCCGCGAACTCCCGCTCTCTCCAGGCCGCGTGCGGGCCGCGCTGCGAAAAGAGGTCTGATAATTGCCCCTGCGAAATGTCATACGCTGGACCGGGATATTGATCGGGCCCATGCTGGTGTCGCCGGTGGGCTGCTGGGGCCAGCGCGGCATCCCGCCAGCGCGAGAAAGGACGGGGGCCATGCGTGTCTTCGTGGCCGATAGCCTCACCAAAGTGCTGCGTGAGCCCGAGGAGGGCGAAACGCCACTTCAAGAGGGAGTGGCTCGCATCAGCGCCTGTCGCAACGAAAGAGAATCCCTCCAGGTGGTCGTCGTCGCCGGCGCGCGCCCCTGTCGCGAGGTGACGGTCACGGTCTCCGATCTCCGGCACGAGGCGGGGCAAGGCGTCATTCCGTCGAGCCGGACTGTGATCAATCCTGTGGGCTATGTCGAGACCAGGCGGCCCGCCTACCCGGTGGACCGTGTCGGTTGGTGGCCCGACCCCCTGCTGCCGCCCGGGCCGACGGATGTTGAGGACGGACAGCGCCAATCGTTCTGGATCACCATCCACGTCCCGGAGTCAGCACCGCCCGGCCGCTACACCGGCGCCGTCACCGTCTCTGCCGACGGCCTCGCCGACCGCCAAGTGCCGCTCGAGCTCAAGGTGTGGGACTTCGCGCTCGCACCCACCTCTCCCCTGGCCTCTGCCATCGCCATCTATCAAGAGCCGCTCTCGAGCTTCTACAACCAGTGGCCCGTCCCCGAGTCAACCCTGCGTAAGTACTGGGACATGCTCTTCGCCCACCGCCTCAGCAGCGACGACATTGGCGAACCCTTGCCCCGAGGCATCTCCGCCGTCATGGATGGCACGGAGAAGGCCCCTTTTGACTACCGCGCCTTCGACCAGCGGCTGGAATACTGCTTCCCGCGCGGCCTCACCGCCTTCCAGATCGCGCGTCTCCCCGGCTTCCTCACCGACGGCCCTGATCTCACCAGCGAGCAGCAGGACCGCATCATCGCCTACCTCGGTGACTTTGCAGAACACCTCGAAGCGCGCGGCTGGCTCGACCGCGCCTTCGCCATGGTCTGGGACGAACCTCGCGACCAGAACGCCGAGCAGGTGCTCAAGGAACTCCAGGTGATTCACCGTGCCCACCCGAGCCTGCGCTCCCGACTGGACGGACCCGTAACCGGCCCCCTGGTCGAGATGTGCGAAAGCGAGGTGGACATCTGGGGCCTCCACATGCTCAACATCGCCCGCGGTGGCGTGCAGGCCGAGGCCAACCTGGACCGCTGGCGGCGGGAGAATCGCGTGCTCTGGATGTACGTCGCCTGCGATGTCCACCATCCCTATCCCAACATCTTCATAGACTACCCTCTCCTCGATTGCCGCATCCTGCCCTGGCTCAACTGGAAGTACAACATCGAGGCGTTCCTCTACTGGAGCGCCAACTACTGGGGCGACCAAAACCTGAGGGGAGGCCGTCCCGAAGACAAGTGGCCACAGCGGCCCTGGGTCAGTGCGAACTTCGTGGACCACTCGGGCGCCAAGTACAACGGCGACGGCCACCTCATCTATCCTGGCCCCAGCGGCACCGCCCTCTCTTCGGTCCGGCTGGAGGCGCTTCGCGATGGCATGGAGGACTACGAGTATGTCTGGCTCCTCGAAAAGGGCATCCAGGCGCTCGAAATGACGGACGGCGACTCGGAGCTGGCCGCGGAGGCCAAGCAGTGGCTTGAGCAGCAGTCAGTCGTCACCAGCTTCACCGAGTGGTGTCATGACCCGGAGGCGCTGATGGCAGCCAGGGAGCAACTCGCCAGCCTCATCGAGCGTGTACTCCGCGCCGCGCGCACATAGCAGACCACCTCATATTGACCCAAGCCCGGCCAAGCGAAGGGGAGGATGCCGTCGGCGCCCTCCCCATGTGCATGTGATCGCGGGCGAGCCTAGCTCTTCGCCTCCTTCAGTCGCCTGGCTACCTCATCCCAGTTGACCAGATGGTCCATGAAGGCCTTGGTCCACTCCGTCCGCTTGTTCTGGTACTTCAGGTAGCAGGCATGCTCCCACACGTCCAGCGCCAGAATCGGCATCAGACCCCACACTGCGAGGTTCTCGTGTTTCTCGGCCTGAAGCACCGCCAGCATATGAGTCGTCGGGCAGAACGCGAGGATCCCCCATCCCGACCCCTCCACCGCGTTGGTGGTGGCGAGAAACAGTTTCTTGAAAGAACCGAAGCTCCCAAACTGTTTGCTGATCGCCTCGGCCAGCTCCCCAGTCGGCTCTCCTCCTCCGCCTGGCTTCATGTTCGTCCAGAAGATCGAATGGAGCATATGCCCCGACCCGTGGAAGGCCGTTGCCTTGGCGACCGCCTTAGCGTGGCCGAAATCGCCGGACTTCAGCATCCTCTCCGCCTGCTCCACCGCCCCGTTTAGGCCGGCCACATACGCGGCATGGTGCTTGTCGTGGTGTAGGCGCACCGTCTGTTCATCATAGTACGGCTCCAGCGCATCGTAAGCATACGGCAGATCCGGCAGTTCGAACGCCATCTTGTCTTCGCCTCCTCCCTCCGGCGCCGCGAAGCCTGCCGTCGCCAGAGACCCAGCGACGGCGCCCATCCCCGCCAACCGCAAGAACTCTCGCCGATCTAGCTTCATTGACCCGGCACCCTCCTCACACGCCTCTCCTCGCGTCAGCCCTAGACTTTCGGATCCGGAATAGTGCGTCCTTGTCTGGAACGCACCGCGCTTCAACCACTTTGTGCACTTGCCCCGACAGTCAGCGGGCGGCAGAGCGTGACCCGGGGCAGTGCGAAGGAAGGTGGGCCTCGGGCTCGCTTCCAGCGCCACTCACAGCACAGACAACAGTCGGCTGGGCCCTCGTCACGGGCAGGGATGTTAGAATCGCCCGCAAGAACGGAATAGACTCAAAGGGAGGTGTCTTGCCGCGTGTCCCGCTGGGTTAGCCACCGTTGCAGTGACCCATAGGGGACGAGGCGACACCCGGGAGGCCGGCGCATGGGAAAACGTGTGCTGGTGGTAGACGACCACCCGGCGATGGTTAAGCTCATCGAGGACGCACTGCTGCAAGCGGGCTTCTCCGTCGCCACCGCCGGGGACGGCGCCGAATGTCTGCGGAAGGCAGCGGCGCAGCCTCCGGACCTAGTCATACTCGATGTGGTAATGCCTCGCATGGACGGCTTCCAGGCCCTTCGCAAGCTGCGGGAGCGGTCCGACATGCGCGACGTGCCCATCCTCATACTTACGCTTCCCCACGCGCGCGGAGATCTCCTCACCCGCTGGCTGGCGGGCGCGCCTGTCTACACCCACACGCCCT
>JAUVSA010000278.1 GCA_030597345.1 Bacillota bacterium | reverse complement strand
GCCGTCGTGGACCTGTACGACGACAGGATTGAGATTCGGGGCGTGGGGAAAGTGACGAGCCGCAGCCTGCAATGCGAAGGGGGCAGGGGCCCGTAGGAGCGACATTCCTGTCGCGACACATGTCGGCACAAGAATGTGCCTCCTACGGAGAAAAGCATGGAGCCCAGGGGCGGGGGAGGTTGTAGGGGGGGCGTGCCGGAGTCTACCCTGAGGGAACCCGAAGGGCCCGCCGTCAGAGGAGATGAGCATGACCACTAGCATCACCGTCCGTCGTGCCACCCCCGCCGACCGCGGGGCCCTCGGCCGACTCTGGCAGGAACTGATGGATTTCCACTATCAGCTCGACCCCAAGGGATTCGAGATGAGGGAGGACGCGCTCGACATCTGGCTCCCCTGGCTCGACGAGTGGCTCGCCGACCCCGAGCGCGTAGTGCTCGTTGCCGACACCGGCACTGACCTCGTCGGCTACATCTTCGGCAAGCCGGAAGAAGGACCGCCGGTGTATGAGCGCCGCAATCATGGCACCATCGCCGAGGTATGCGTCACTGCCAGCTCGCGCCGCCGCGGCGTGGGAGGCAAGCTCGTGGGCGCGCTCTTCGAGTGGTTCCGGGAGCGCGGGTTGCCCGAAGTACACATCGGGGCTGCTGCCTGCAACCCCGTCTCCAATGCCTTCTGGCGCGCCATGGGCTTCAGCCCTCACATGGTGCAGATGCGGCGGGTGGTTGAGCTCGCCGGTGGTCCCACTAACTAGCCTACCTGCTGATCGCCTCCCGCCGCGCCGGGCGCAGCGAGGGCGCCGGCCATGGTGTCTCGTAGAGCGTCATGGTCGTGACTCCCCCAGCACGCGAGTCCCTATCCACACACGACACCGCGGGTACGAGTAGATCCGCCCGCTGGGAGAGATCGGGGAAGTCGCCGGGCCGGATGGCGAGATGGGAGGGTCGGACTTCTTGCAGATAGGCCAGCAGGTTCGAGTCGGGCGCGCCGGGGCGACTTAGGTATGCCAGCCCTTCCTGGGAAATCGTCCCGCCGAGGTCCACCATGCGCCGCCGGGAGAAGAATCCTATCGCTCCCACCTCCCGGCTGGCAATCGACGCGTCTGGCGCCAAGTGGTCTGCAGCCCACCGGCCGATGAATGCCTGCAAGTTGCTGATCCGCTTCACGCGAACTCCATGCTGCCGCCACGAGTCCTTGTGCGCGGCCCACATGAACCCGAAGATGAGTCCACACCCCAGCGCGAGCGCCGTGGCAAACGCGAGGCGGCTCCTCAGGTTCAACTCCGCCATCACGGCCTGCTTGAGCCATCTGTGCACGAGGAACAGGCCGGAGACCGCGAGGATCGCGATCACCGGCGTCAGATAGGCGACTGCGTAGGCCGCACTGCCAGCGGTAGCCTGGCGCCAGATCAGTCCGGGAACGGCTACCATTATCATCGGAGCGAGCACCAGGGCGAAGCTGGGGTGTTCGGAGGATCTGCGGAGCGCCGCCAGCACCACCGGCAGGCCAAGCGCGGCCGCGCACACCAGCACCGCGTTGTCGCCCCAGATCCCTCCCAACACGGCCCCGGCCCACGCCCACACGGGCTGCGCGCGAAGAGCGCTCTCGGGCTGCTGCCACAGGGGTCCCCCGTTCCGCCAGTTGAAGACCACATAGGGCGCGAGGATAAGCGTCGCGGCCGCAAGTTCCGGCAAGCTCCGCGCCAGCGCGCGCCGAGCGCGCCCTCTTTCCGCGCCTCCACCCAAGGCCGCCGTCAGCCACCTGTCGAGGAGGAGCACCGGCAGCAGCAACACCAGCTCCGGCCGGCTGAGCGCTGCCAGCGAAGCCGCTGCTACACCAATCGCGCGTTGCAGCGACGTGCCGTCCCAGCCCCTTGCCTGCCAGTGAATCATCGCCGTAACCAGGAGGGCGGCGAGCGCTGCCTCCGTCCCGCTGAGGCCGGCGGCGGCAAGCCGCGGGCTGGCCGCGACCAGCAGTGCTGCCAGGAATGCAAACCGCCAGTCTCTCAGCAGATCCAGCGTTATGTACCACGTGACGAATGCCGCCAGGATCACAAACGCCAGCCCAAGCAGCTTCGCGCCGAAGAAGTACTTGCCGGTGAAGATTCCGGCCGCAGCCAGGCATGCGATCCAGGCCGGGCCGGTGACTCCCGCGACGGGAACGCCGGGGTTGAAGCACATCCCCTGCCCGGAGGCGACGTTCCGCGCGAACACCGCCCTCGCCCACGCCTGGTCGGATGGAAACCCGAAGCCTCCCTGCAGCCATTCGCTAGCTGCGTAGGCAATCGCCACCAGTCCGGCCAGCACGGCAAACAGCACGAAGCTGGCAGCCTTCGCTCCCTCGGGCGGGGGAATGGCAGCACGGCCGCGCGGCCGTGCTCCAGTGGTAGGCTGGACTTGCATGATAGCTAGCGATTTTACTCTCCGGCCCCGTCCCGGTCAACGGCAGTTGGGAATCTCGCCACTCGAAAAGAGATTCGGCATCGGCCGCGGGAAGCGAAAGAGGTGGTCGACTTGGCCCAACGAGTGGGGAGGCTGTGGCCGGCCGATCTTCGCCGTGAGGCGCGTTCCTGACTTCGTTGTGCCTCGCAGGCGGCCGGGCCCCTCTCACTCCACCGAGGCCGACCCCATCTCGTAGCGTCCCTGGATTCCCTTCACTTCTTTGACTGGCGCGCGGTAGAAGTACTGGCCGAAGCTAGAGGCGAGGCGCCGTGCCTCCTCGGGATGGTCGTCCACCAGGTTCCGGGTCTCGCGGGGATCGTCGGCCAGGTTGTACAGCTCGTCCGGCTCCCCCTCGGGCCGACGCACGTAGGACCACGTCTCATCCCGCACGCACCGCTCCTGGCCTTGGTGGTAGCCGACGATCACGGTCTCGCGGTGGGCATCCGTGTCGCCCTCGAGCACGGGCCGGAACGAACGGCCATGCATTGCCAGCGTGTCGTTTGGTGTCTCCAGCAGGTCCAGGATTGTCGGAAGCACGTCGTGGAACTGCACCAGGGCCTTCGTCTCGCGGCCGCCTCCGCGCCCGCCCGGGAGCCGTACCAGAAACGGGCATTTCAGCAGCTCGCTGTACATCCGATCGGCACCCTTCAGGAACTTGTTGTGATCCCCGAGCGGGTGCCCGTGGTCATTGGTGATCACGATTACCGAGTCGTCGAGGTATCCAAGCTCCCCGAGCGCCTCGAAGAGCCGGCCGAGACAGTGATCCACGAAAGCCACCTCGCCCGCGTAGAGCCCGCGGATCAGACGGACCTCCTCGTCGCTCGCCCACTCAGCCATCGGTCCGCCTATAGGCATGATCAGGCGCGGCCCCTGATAGCTCTGGT
>JAUVSA010000307.1 GCA_030597345.1 Bacillota bacterium | reverse complement strand
CTACCGAAGCAACGAAAGGTGGCTGTCTCACAATTGCGCTGACAGCTTCGCGAGACTGGGACAGGTTCTTCGCTTCGCTCGGAATGACCCCTGGCGGGGCGCAGAGACCCCGCCCTACAGAAGAGGACCTAGAGGCCAGGCGTTCTGGGGTTTATGAGACAGCCAGCAAGCTCCCGAAACGCCGCACCAGGGGCTTCGGCAGTAGAACTACCGAAGCAACGGGAGATGGGCAGGAGACACGCTCCTGCCCTACGCACTTCGCTCAGCGTGACGGCAGAGATGGACGAGGGGCTTTGTCAACAGGGAGCGGGCCGGCCCGCCAGGAAGGGCGAGTGGGCTGCCGAAGATACGAGTTGGTGAAGGGGAAGGAGAGAGGATAGAGATGCGGCTGTTCGAGGCGACGGAGGAGGGGACGGTCGAGATAAAGATAGATGAGGATATCAGGGCACGGCAGGAGGAACTCGCCGAGCGGAACCGGGAGCTGTTCCGGGAGCGGGGGATTCGGGCTTTCGACATCGCCGGGTCGGTGGGGGCGGGGAAAACGTCGCTGATAGCGGGGATGGTGGAGAGACTGAGCGATAAGCACGGAGTGGGCGTGATCGCGGGGGATGTGGCGACGACGCGGGACGCGGAGCAAGTGACGGGGAAGGGGGCGCGGAAGGTGCTTCAGATCAACACGGGTGGGATGTGTCGTTTGGATGCGAGGCTGGTGTGCCGGGCGCTGGAGCAGATGCCGGAGTCGGGGATCGATGTTCTGTTCATCGAGAATGTGGGGAATCTGATCTGCCCGTCCTACTTCTCGCTGGGTGTTGAGGCGCGGGTGGTGGTGGTGTCGGCGAGCGAGGGGACGCATGTGATCGAGAAGCATCCGGCGATGTTCGAGTCGGCCGATCTGGTGGCGCTGAACAAGATCGACATTGCGGAGGCGGTGCAGGTCGATCTTTCGCAGCCGGTGGCGGATCTGGCGGCGATGCGGCCGGGCTTGAAGGTGGTGAAGACGAACTGCCTGACGGGGGATGGGATCGATGAGGTGCTGGGGGCGCTGAGGCTTGGGTGAGGGGCGCGGGGGCAGGAGACACGCTCCTGCCCTACGAGATGGTGAAGAGGCCGGAGAGCAGGCGTGCACGAACTCTCGATTGCGTCGCAGATATGGGAGAGCGTTGCGAGGGGGGCACGGGAGCACGGAGGCGGGCGGGTGCTCTCGATCGCGCTGGAGGTGGGGGAGCTGAATCTCCTCGAGGAGGAGCAGCTCGGATTCTGGATCAGGGAGCTGGGGGCGCGGGGCGGGTCGCCGGAGGTCAAGCTCAAGATCACGGAGATCAAGGCGCTGGTACGCTGCAACGGTTGTGGGGTGGAAGGGAAGGCCGGGCTGCCGGCGGGGGAGCTGAACCACTTCTTGCCGCCGATTCTCAGCTGCGGGGCGTGCGGATCGCGGGATGTTGCTGTGGTCGGGGGCCGGGAGCTGCGCGTGGTGAGCGCGGAGATCGAGAAGGAGGGCGCGGATGGAGGTAGCGGCTAAGCTGGCGCATTTGCTGCCGCATTGGATCGAGCACAACGAGGCGCACGCGGCGCAGTCCGAGGAGTGGGCGGAGAAGGCGCGGGCGGCGGGGCTGTCTGAGGTGGGAGAGCAGATCGCGGCCGCGGCGGAGGCGATGAGGGAGGCGAATCGGAGGCTGGAGCGGGCGGGTGAGGGGCTGAAGTAGCGGGCAGGGGTTGTGGTTTCGGGAGCAAGCTCCCGAAGCACCGACACGTTGGGGCAGGAGACACGCTCCTGCCCTACGGGTTAGGGAAGAAGCGGGTGTGGACCTGTTCGAGGTCGAGGCGGAGGGCGGTGTTGTCTGAGACGGAGTTGTTGTGCTCGACTTCCTCGGCGCGGCGCATGCCGATGATGGCGACGTCTACCAGGGGATTGGAGAGAACGTAGTTCAGCAGGAAGGTGTCCAGGTCGGCGCCGGCGAGCTGGGGGAAGCTGGCGCGCATGAGGCGCTGGAAGAGGCCGCTGGTCATGGTGCGCATGGTGACGATGCCCATGCCCTGGGCCTTGGCTTCGTGAACGATGCCGCCGGGGAAGAGGAAGTCGCAGGCGTCCTGGTACATGAAGTTGTAGCGGATCTGCATTACGTCGAAGGCGCCGGTGGCGATGAGCTGCGAAACGCCGCCGGAGGGAAGCTCGGCCGTGAAGCCCAGAAAGCGAATCTTGCCCTGGTCGCGCAGGTTCTGAAATGCTTCCAGTCCTCCCCTATTCAGGATCGTCTCCACGTCCTCTTCGGGATAGGCGCCGCCGTGGAGCTGGAGGACGTCGATGACGTCGGTCTGGAGGCGCCGGAGGCTGTTTTCGACGCTCTCGAGGATGTCGGCCGGATCGTAGGCGCTGGTCTTGGTGGCGAGGATGCATTCGTCGCGGCGCTTGGCGATGACGCGGCCGAGGACCTCTTCGCTGATGCCGTCACCGTAGGAGGGGGCGGTGTCTATGTAGTTGAGGCCGAGGTCGAGGGCGCGGTTGAGGGCGTCGATGATGGTCTGCTGCTCGCGCTGGCCGTGAGAGTCCCAGGTCTCCATGTAGTTTGGGATGCCGACTTGCGCGCCGCCGAAGCCGATCTCGGAGACGCGGAGTCCAGTGCGGCCGAGGGTGCGGTATTGCATGGGACGATCCTCTGCCTGCCGATAGTGGCGGCGGTCTCGTGGCAGTTTAGGCGGGCAGGAGAGACGGTCCTGCCCTACGAAGTGCGAAGTTAGAGGGAGAACTACGAAGCTGGAGGAAGGCTCGATGAGAACGGCGGGGGCAGGACTACATGAATAGCCGGAAGGTCGAATGGGAGCGGCTGTCGGCGCTGCGGCGGAGGCTGCAGCTTACGATCTGGGTTGTGGTGGTGGTGACGATCG
>JAUVSA010000004.1 GCA_030597345.1 Bacillota bacterium | reverse complement strand
CTGCCGCCCGAGCTGCTGAGGAAGGGACGCTTCGACGAGATCTTCTTTGTCGATCTGCCGGTGGAGTCCGAGCGCCGGGATATCTTCGCGATTCACCTGGGGAAGCGGAACCGGGAGCCCAGCGAGTTCGGTCTGGACCGTCTCGCGGCGGAGTCGGACGGGTTCTCGGGCGCGGAGATCGAGCAGGCCGTGATCTCGGCTCTGTACGCCGCCTTCGAGGAGGAGCGAGATATCTCGACGGAGGATGTGTTGACCGCTCTGAAGCAGACGGTGCCGCTCTCGGTGACGATGCGGGAGGACATCGCCATGGTGCGGCGGTGGGCGAAGGGGAGGGCGCGGCCGGCCTCCCGGCACGGCCTTGCCGACGTGGAACTGCCGGTGGGGGAGGAGGACCGCGAAGGGACGACCGAGTGGGCGGCGCCGGGGGTGTGGGAGCGGACACTGCCAGGCGGCGAGGCGCGGTAGAACCCGCGCTCGGGGTCTGACCCGGGCGGGAAACCGCCTCTGCCACGGCGAACTCTCCGGCTGTGAGTGAGAGCCGCTTTCGCTATTTGGAGATCGGCGCCAGGGTTCGGCGGCGGCCAGTGGTCGCAAGAGAGCAGACCGCCGCGCCGGTGGCGCGGGAGGCCTTCCGGCTTGCGGAGACCATCGGTTCCTTCGGGGTGGAGCTTGGCCAGTTCAGCAGCCCCGGCGGAATCACCACCGATCCGGATGGCAATCTGTACGTAGCCGATTCGCGCAACCACCGGATCCAGAAGATCACCCCGGAAGGGGAAGTGTACGGACTGGGCGGCGATGATCTCCTCGTTCATCCCCAGGGGGTTGCGGTCGATAACTCGCGTTTCATCTACGTGGTGGAGCAGGGGGCAAACCGACTCCAGAAGTTCGGGCCGCAGGGGCAGTTCATCTTCGCTATCGGCGGGCCGGAGGGCAGCCAGCCGCGCTTCGCCAGCCCCACCGCGATCTGCCTCGACGTCTACCATCATGTGTACGTAGCTGATACCGATAACAACCGCGTCACGTGCTACACGGCAGTAGGGCGCTGGCAGATAGACTTCCACGGACCGACTTCCGCACTTGCGCTGAAGCGGCCGCAGGGGATAGCGGTGGATTCACTGGGACGCGTGTTCGTGTCTGACACGATGCACCATCGGATCATACGGATGACGCCGGAGGGCCGGCCGGACTCGGTGATTGGCGGCAGCGGCCCCGCGCCGGGGGAATTGGACGAGCCGCGCGGTCTGGCGATTGACCTGGACGGAGGCCTCTGGGTGGCCGACGCGGGGAACGACCGCGTGCAGAAGTTCAACTCAGACGGGAAGGTGGTCTGCTGCTTCCCCGAGACCCCGAGGAACCAGCTCGACTTGGCATCTCCGAGCGCGGTCGCGGTCGATCTGCATGGCAGTGTCTATGTCTCGGATACGCTGAATCACCGCATCCTGAGGCTGGAGCCGGCGGGAGAGGGGCAGTGAGGACTCAGCTGCTGGAAGAGTCGCTTCATTACACGGGCGAACAGCTTCGGTCGGGGTGGATTCGGGAGACGACGGGGCTCGAGGGAGAAGCGGCCGTCGCGTTTATCGGTCCCTGCGACGTTGCGCGGGAGCACATGGTGGACCGCGTGGACCTGGAGGCCGGAGCGGAGATACGAAGTCCGAACATGGTGCACCTCATCATCGAGCACCCAGGGCTCGACCTCGATCACATCACAGCTCGGCAGCGCCTGCTCATGGCACTGGCGGGCGAGATCATCAACGCCCACCTGGGAGAGGCGTTGATCCGGCGAGATGGAGATGACCTGTACCTGCGTGATCGGAAGCTCTCCGTCTCGGTGGCTACCACCTCTCCCAGCTCGGGGCTGATCCACGCGGGCTTCAACGTGCGCGGGGAGGGGGCACCGGTGCCCGCGATCGGGATGGAGGAGCTGGGGCTGGCGCCGCGCGGTTTTGCTGAGAGGCTGCTGGCTGCTTACGCGGCGGAGATTGCGGGAGCACACCAGGCCGGGGCGAAGGTGAAGTCGGTTAGCTAGCGGTCGTCGTTTCACAATGGAGGTGGCACGGTTGGCGTTGGAAGACCTCTACGATCCCACGGAAGCGCTCAATCCCGAGGCGCTGGAGAGACTGCAGACTGATCGGCTGCGCTGGACTGTGGCGCAGGCTGCGCGCTCGCCTCATTACGGCAAGCTGTTCGCGGAGCGCGGTCTGGATCCGGAGTCGATCAGAGAGCTAGACGACCTGCGGCACTTCCCGCTGACGGAGAAACAGGACCTCCGCGACAGCTATCCCTTCGGCTTCCTGGCGGTGCCGAAGGACGAGGTGGTGCGCCTCCATCACTCCTCCGGGACTACCGGGACGGCCACCGCGGTGTGCCACACGGCCGGCGATGTGGAGCGGTGGGCCGATCTGGTTGCTCGCTGTCTCCACATGGTGGGGTTGAGAAGGGGCGACGTGTTCCAGAACATGATGAGTTATGGGCTGTTTACGGGTGGGCTGGGGTTGCACTACGGGGCCGAGAAGCTCGGGGCGTTCGTCATTCCGATGGGGGCCGGGAACAGCCGGCGTCAGATCGAGTTCATGGGCATCTTCGGCACCACCGCGATGCACATCATTCCGAGCTACGCGATGGCCTTGCTCGGGACGTGTGAGGAAATGGGCGTGGAGCCGAGGAGCCTGCCCCTGCGCTTCGCCGTCGGCGGGGCCGAGCCTTACAGCGAGGGGACGCGGACCCGCTTACAGGAGGCGTGGGGCATTCCCTTCCATAATTGCTACGGCCTCTCCGAGATGTGCGGGCCGGGAGTGGCGTTCGAGTGCCCGGTTCAGCAGGGACTGCACCTGTGGGAGGACGCCTACCTGGGCGAGGTGATCGATCCCGAGACCGGGGATAGGGTGGTCGACGGGGAAGAGGGCGAGTTGGTGCTGACTTCGCTGACGCGGGAGGCGATGCCTCTGATTCGCTATCGCACCCGCGATCTGACCTCGTTCACTCCCGGCCCTTGTCCGTGCGGCCGCACTCACCGCCGCCTGTCGCGGATTCAAGGCCGGACCGACGACATGTTCATCGTTAGGGGTGTCAACATCTTTCCCCTGCAGATCGAGCGAGTGCTGATGTCGATGCCGCAGGTCGGCAGGAACTACGTCATTGTGTTGGATCGGGAGGGATATGCGGATCGGCTGACGGTGCGGGTCGAGTTGAACGCCGACGTCTTCTTCGGAGAGCTGGAGCAACTGCAGTCGCTGCGGGAGAGGATGGCCGACCGACTCCGCCGGGAGATCATGGTACGGCCCCGGATCGAGTTGGTGGAACCGGGGACGATCCCTCGCCAGGAGGGAAAAGCGGTGCGCGTGATTGATGAGCGGAAGGACTAGGGGGCGGCCATGATCGAGCAACTTGCGATCTTCTCGGAGAACAAGCCGGGCAAGCTGGAGCGCATAACGGCCGCGCTCAGCGAGGCCGGGGTGAACAGCCGTGCGATGCACGCGGCCAGTCTGGGAGATATGGGGGTGGTGAAGATAGTGGTGGACCGACCGGAGGAGGCGTACGAAGCGCTGGCGGGCCAGGGGACGGTGCGCAAGATCCCGGCACTTGCGGTGCGGGTCCCCGACCGGCCCGGAGGGCTGCACGAGGTGACGGCCGCGCTGACCCGCGCGAGCGTAAACATCGAGAACGCCTCGGGATTCCCGGTGAGCGGAGGGGAAGCGATCCTGATTCTGGAGGTGGCCGATGTGCCAGCGGCAGAGCGGCTGCTTGAGGAGGCGGGGTTCGGGGTGTTGGAGGCGGAGGAGTTCTCGGAGGCGGTGGGGGGCCCGTGACCGCCCCCCTCATCGAGATCTTCTCTTCGATTCAGGGCGAGGGCCTGCTGGTCGGTGAACGGCAGGTCTTCGTCCGGTTCGCGGGCTGCAATCTCGACTGCGCGTATTGTGACACACCGGCGGCCCGGGCAGAGCCGCCGGTCTGTCGTGTGGAGAGAAGTCCCGGGGCACAGGACTTCGCGGAGGTGGCGAATCCGCTGTCAGCGGCGCAGGTCGCCGACGCGGTGAAGCGCCTGGAGCTGCCGCAGCGAGGGCTGCATCATTCGGTCGCGCTGACCGGGGGAGAGCCGCTGCTGCACGTGGAGCTTCTGGTAGAACTGCTGCCGATGCTCGGGGATATGGGCCTCGGGGCGTACCTGGAAACGAACGGAACCCTGGCCGATGAGCTGGTGCAGCTCCTTCCGCATCTCGACGCGGTCTGCGCCGACATCAAGCTGCCCTCCGCGACGAAGCAAGCGCCGATCTGGGGAAGCCACGAGCGGTTCTTGCTCGGGCTGGCCGCGGTGGACGATCCAACGCGGCTGGACTTCGCGAAGTGTGTTGTGACAGCCGAATGCGATCCAGGCGAGGTGGATCGGGCGGCGCGGCTCATCGCCGGGGTCAATGAGGAGATGGCGTTGGTGCTGCAGCCGGTCACACCGACAAAGCCGAGCATACAGGCACCGTCACCGCGGCAGATGCTGGAGCTACAGGCCGTTGCGAAGCAGCATCTGGCGCGGGTCAGGGTGATACCGCAGGTGCATCGTCTGGCCGGCTACCTGTAGCTCAATCGAGCGATGCGAGGATGGCGGCCACGACGAGTGGTGCGGCTTCGCGGATCTTTTTCTGGTCCTCGGGGGGCTGCACCTCCAGCCAGCGGCAGACCCGCGGGTGATTGAGCAGCACTTCGGCGGCGCGATCAGGGCTGATCAGCAATTCGAGGAACCAAAACAGCCGCCGCGCGTAGCGGAAGATTCTCCAGAAGCGTCTCATAGCGGTGACCTCCTTAGAGGGTGTGTGGGAGAGTCGATTTCGGGACTGGAAGTCCCGAAACACCGGACCGAACTGCGCGGTGGCAGGAGCAAGCTCCTGCCAAACGGAGACGACGCCAGCGCGTGGCGGGCACGGGCATGCCCAGCTCTAGAGAGCCGCTAGCAGTCACCTCCAGGTGTGTGAATCTCGATCTTCCCCTCGGTGAGGCGCGCCTCGACTGCGGCGCCGAGCGCCTCGGCTATCTCCCGGACAGGCGCGACTGCGCGGCCGTCCCAGAGGGTTCCCGAGGCTACGCGCTCACCGTCTACCAGTATGTCAAGATGCCGCGGGGACTGTGGCACATCCACGGCCTCGAAGTGCATAGGGTCGGGAGTGCGCCACTCTCCGCCCCAGGTGAATCCCTGGCGTGCAAAGGCGGCAATGAGGCGCGGATCTTGGCTGGCGGCGGAGCCAAACGGAAAGAGCCGGGCGTTGATGTCCACCGCGATTCCCCAGGCATGGCGGGAGAGGGACCGGCGAGGATCCCAGCCCATGTGACGCGCCACGAAGCACCCGTCGAAGGTGTTGACGAGGTGTTCGATCCTGCGTGCCGCCAGGTCAGCAAACACGCGGCGTAGGGCAGGCGCGAGGAGCCGGTGGCAGTGTATAACCGATATCCGGCGGCCGCGCGCGTCGCGCAGCTCGAACGGAGGCGCGAAGGAGATGATGTTGTGCCGCTTCCACTCGCCGAGAATCTCGATCATCCCGCGCTTGATGGGGTGATCGCGCCAGGCGAATCGCCCGAAAGTGCGCTCGACCCAGTCGGTGCTGCGGACCACGGTCAGATCCCCCTCTCCGCGCTGAGGTGTGCGGCGATACGGTCCATCGTTTCGAGCAGCCGGTCCTGCCATCGGCGTTGGTCCTCGGCCTGATGGGAGAACGTGGCGTCGAAGCGGGCCAATGAACTGCTCACGTGATTCATGTGATTCTCGACTACATTCGCGAACCGCTCGCCCGCGGCGCGGGCGGTCTGCGCCTGAGTGTCGAGCTGGCCCTTCAGCTCTCGCACCGTGGCGTCGTGGGAGGCCATCATGCGGCGCAGCGTCCACCAAAAGAGCCACGCCATCACGCCGGCGAGTCCGTGCTCCTTGAGCACGGTGAGAACATCGATGGGCAGGCCGGTCACGGTCGATCCATCTCGACAGGCCGGACGCGCACGCCGATGCGGCCGTCGGGCGTCAGGAAAGGCAGACCGCGCCAGTCGATTCGCTCCTCCTGCATGACGGCCAGCACGCGCTGGACGCGCTGCTGGAATCGCTGGCGCTTCATCTCCTCTATCTCGGAGTCTGACAACGGAGGGCTATCGGTTGCCTGTTGGCACTCTTCCTTCGTCCGCTCGCCGTCTTCCATCATACCTCCTCCGATAGCCTTAGTTCTGTCAATCCGTCTTCGGCCCGCGCCCGAATCTGCTCACTGTCGTCTCGGAGTTCGCTCAGTCGCTTCTTTGCCCATTCGAGTCGTATCCTATCCACGAGGACCTCTGCCTTCGCCACATCCAGGATGGCCGCGAGGCTGGACTCAAGCGTCGTCCAAAACTCATCCGCATCAGCGTGCAAGTCGTGTAGGAAATTGTTGGACTCCTGCTCAATCAGTGCTTTCTTTTCCTCTGCTGTCAGTGGCATCATTGCCTCCTAACCGCTCGCGTTGATCCCATGTATTTCGAGCTGGCTCAACAGCGTGTTGAATTTCGTCACCAAGTCTCCCAGAGCTCCCGTCGCATCAGCGATATGTGGCTGCTGATTTGTCAGAACCTGCGTGCCGTCTACTTCGTAGTGGCCCACCACGTTGAGAAATCCGGCTGCCGAAAGAGTCAGTCTAGTGGAGGTGCCAAGGGCAAGCGATCTCGCGATTACGAAGCTGTCCTCGCTGTTGTCGCTGCCTATCGACCAATACATATCTGTCTTGAAGGTGATGTAGGCGTCCCCGCCCCCATCAGTCTCAATGTTCAGCCGTAGTCCGGCACTGCCTCCCGTGTTGTAGTTTCGGTAGTTGGAAGTGCTGAGGCTGTCGGTGTTGGTCTTGAATGCGCAGGTCCCGTTCACCGTCAGCGCGCTGGCTGCCAACTGCATCAGGTTCGCGTCGGCCGGGATGCCGATGTCGCTGGCGGTGATGAGGGAGCCGACTGTGAGCGCGCCCGCTGCATCCAGCGTTGCCCGGCTCGCCAGACTCCCCGCGGACATCACATGGAAGTCCAACCGACCCGTATTGTCCGTGCCCGCTCTGTCGGCGTAGATAGCTGCAATGATGTTATCCGCGCCGCTGTCCTTGATAGCAAAGCCGTAGCCCGCCCCGAAGCCGTCGGCCATGTCGCCGGATGTGATGTGCTTGGCGAGGAAGGAGATCTGGCCTGTGTTCGCCTCGCTGGTCCGCCGGAACACGTCCAGTCGTGCCATCAGACTGCCCGAGACGTGCATTCGGGCGTACTCCTCCCAGTCGGCCGTACTCCAGGGGGAGGAACCGGAAGACGGATAGTGCCACCAGAACCAGTCGCCGCTGCCGTCGACTCCGTAGGCGAAGGAATCGTCAACGTTGTCTCGGCCCCAGCAGTCGGCGCCCTCGTACCAGGAGTTGTGCTGGATCAGGGTGTGGTCGCCGGCCGGGTCGTTGCCGGCGAGATGAGTCAGGCGCCCATAGGGAGGAGAGCCGGAGCCGTCGAGTTCGAGGTTGATGCCGCCCATCACATAGTTGCGATGCTCGGTCATCATGAACCCCAGCTCCCAGCCGCCCACCGCGGCCCAGTCGCCGATGGGGTTGACTCCTGGTGCTGCGCGCCACCACGCAATACCGCCAATAGGCTCGGTAGGGATATCGTTCTTGGAATGCAGGGCGATGAGGTAGGCGTATTTGGTGGTGTCGATGCGGTTCCACTGGTCGGCCTGTTCATCGTAGGTGGCATTGATCGCCCAGAAGAAGTCGCCGTCTTTTTCGAACAGCCGGGTGCGTTCGGTGGCGCTCTGATCTATCGCCGTGAAGTTCAGTCGCTTGATCCAGGCAGAGGCCATGCCGTCGCCGTCGTGGAGGTCCTGGAGCGCTCCATGTTCAGCGGCGGAGAAGTGGTAGTGCTCCTCGGCCGCGCCGCCCTGGAGGTCGGTCAAAGCGTTGTGCAGTCTGCCAGGGAGGTCCACCCAATCACTTCCGTCCCAGCCGCGCCAGGTGGTACGGGCATCGTCGAAGTACACGGTGCTCTTCTGCGGATCGGGCGGCTCGTCCGAGGAGACGGAGAACACACCTATCCCGGGTGAGTCCCGGGATTCATCCTCGGCCATGCTGGGCCCGGTCACCCAGGGGGCCCCCGAATGCCCCGCCTCGTACTGGATCGCGACCCAGTCGCCCACGCAGGGGAGGTAGCCGGAGATGATCGGGACCTCTTTCAGCTCCAGCGGATTGCTGTGAGCATCGTAGCCGACGCAGAGATCGGCCTGATTGCCGTTGACCGCGAGCACCCGGCCGCGCTCGAAGAGGCGGCGGGCGCGGCTCTGGAACGGATCGGTGGCCGCCAACTGTGCGAATAGATCGGGGCGACGGGCCGGGGTGGCTTCGTAACTCATGGCGCTGTCCTCCGATCGAGGTCAGGGAAGGTCAATGTGAGCAATTGAGCTGGGCCAGCTCTCGAAGTCGCTGCCGGGATCATAGAAAGTCACCTCGTAGTAGAGAGCACCGGCCAGGCGCTCGGTGCTGTAATCTATCCAAGTGACAGCAGCCGAGCCCGGCGGGGTGCGGGTGGCCATAAGCGAGTACGGCCCGCTGCTCACCTGGGAGCGGTAGATGTTGTAGCAGGTGGCGGGCGGAGCGGGCAGCCGCGGACGCCAAGTGAGCGCTGGGCGGTCGAGGCCCCAGATCCGGATCGCTGTCGCGGTCAGGCTCTGAGGCTGCCAGGCCGCCTCCGCCTGGGTCGGCGATCCCCCGCTTTGAGGCGCGCACGGCACCGGGCCGGCGAACTCTCCGAGCACGTCGCCCGCGGTCCAGGCCGCCACCTTGAACCAGTAGGTCTGGGCGTTGGTCAGGCTCGTAACCATCACGGGCGGCGCGGCCGTGCTCGCCACCTGGGAGTAGCTGGCGGTCATACTCTCCGCCTGAAAGGCGCGATAGCCTACGATGGAGGAATCCTCCGGCTGGAGTGCCCAGTCGAGCTCCACGGCAGTGTCCATGGGCTGGGCGACGAGGCTATCCGGAGCGCTGGGCACGCGGTGGCGGTAGCCGCGCAGCTCAAGTGTCATGGTGTGCTGCCCGTGGAGGTGGCCGGTTTGGCGATGGATCACGGCCTCCACGCGGTAGAGCTGCTCCGGCCCGGAGTGGGTGCAGCCGCTGTGAACCACGGTCACCACCCGGCCCGGCCTCATGAAGACATCGCCTGCGGCAACGCCGGCGCCAGTGGGCTGGACCCAACTGTAGTCGCGCCGAATGGCATTGGCGAGCTGGCGGGCGAGCGGCGCGGAGCGCATGGTGGGCTCGAAGATGGTGAAGAGCCGGGGCCCGTAGCGGGCGATACGCTCTGGGTCCTCAACCGTGACAGAGATATCGCGGCTGCGAGCATCTCGGCTCCTTACGGCGATGCGGTTGCGGAGGTTGATCCCGGACACCGACGGCGCCCACCCGAGCAGATCGCGATCGGCGAGGTAAGTCTCCTCGCCGGTCTGCGTGGTCCACTCGAGATCGTGCAGGACGTAGATGCCGTCGTCGTCCGCCTCGAAGACCCAGCCGACCATCTTGGCGAGCTGGGCAGCGGCATCGAGCAGGCTCGCGTTCTGCTCGGTCCACTTGGGCATTATGAAAGCCGTCGCCTCGAGCGAGTAACCGTCTGCGTTGAGCGCGGCCTCGTAGCGGGCACTGGTGAGCAGATCCTCGACGATTTCGTCGATCGGCACATCAGAGTAGTGATCGAACACCTCTATGAAGAGATCGGCCAGCCGCTTGGTCATATCGCGAACTTGCCCGAGGTGGATGGCGCCCCGGTCGGTGGCGTGCTGGGTGATGTCATCGCCCAGGATGCCGGTGAAAGTGGTCTTCAGCCAGTCGGCTGTGGTGGAGGCGTCGTACAGTGCAACCTCGTCCATGTGAATCCACGCCTCTCCGGACTTGGGGGAGAACTGGAACACCACCTGAGAGACGTCGCGCTGGCGCAGGTCCAACCCGTAGAGGTACTGGCGCCGGCCCGCGGGGTCGTCTCGAAGATGGTCCACCGGCAAGGGGGCAGTGTGAGTGCCGGCGCTGCCAATGAGTGTTACCGAAGCGGAGACCGGGAGCAGCACGCCGGCCGCTGAGCGAGTGAGCAGACTGGCCGCCACTGAATGGATGTCCCGCGCCGGCGAGAGAGTGAAGACCACCGTCGCCTCCACTCCTTGCCAGCCCACCCACGCATCGTCGAGCTCGTTGCGCGGCTGGCCGAATCCGCCGTCGGTGAGCTCGGGGCCGCGGAGGGACTCTGGGCGCGTGGGGGCTGTACTCACACACTCGTAGGACATCCCGTAGGCCAGATTGGGGTGCAGCTCGACGCCTTGGCGGAGGCGGACGGTCCGTCCCTCGTCCAGCAGCGGATCGTAAGTGCTGGAGACATCGTAGTTCCAACTGCTCACTCGGTTGTCGCGCGCTAGCATGCCGTCGGCGTTGTCCAGCATCAGGTCTGCAGTGGTCACTGCCTTGAGTCGGCGCGTGATGGTGAAGGGAAAGAGCAGCCGGTCGGAGAGGTTCCACCAGGTGTCGTCGCGCCGGAACTGGAGCTGGGCGAGAGGCCGTGTATCGGCAAAGAGCTGATTCGCCTTCACATCCATCTCGGTTGGCACATATCCCGCCGCGGTCAGCCGCGGATAGGATAGATAGCGCTGGAGCGGCTGGCCCGCGCGGGTGACGCGGAACTCCAGGTCGAGACCGGCCGGGACCTGAGGATGAATCCAGAGTGACCACAGGTCCTCGGTGAAGTCCTTGGGGCCATAGTTGGCGGGATCGGTGTCCTGTTCGCTCTGGCGCGCCTGGCCGCCGATGAAGTTCTGGGTGCTGGCGGCGGTGGGCGTGGAAAGGCGCTGCGTCGTGATCGGGTTTCCGTCGGCGAACCAGGTGCTCGGGTAGACAAGCGGAGAGTCGTAGGGGGGCACGGCGAACGCACCCACCGGACGCCACACATTGCTGCCGACCTTGCGGTATTGAAGCCGGCGGGCGGCGGAGAGGCTATGTCTGCCGAGATGCTGGGACTGTATCCTGAGGAGCATGTGCGAGCCCGGAGCGACCGCGGCCAAGTTGCTGTCCTCGCCGCGCAGGGGCGAGTTGCTGGCCGGAGGCGCATCGTCCTCGAACCATTGGAAGTATGTCTGGCGCATGGGAGAGGTGGGCATTACAGGTCACCTCCGAGGCCGGCCGCAGGCACTACCACACTGTTGAGTCGCAGCGCCCTGCCCAGCGCGCCGGCGAAGGCGCGCGCGGCGCGCTCGCCCGCCTCCTGTCCCTGGCCCGTGATCTGCACCGCGCCGGGCGACATTGTCACCACCACCGGACCCATCTGTCGCCGGGAAGAGCCGCCGCTGAGCGAGGACAAGCCGGACACGGCCGCGACTGTGCGGACGGGCACGAGAGACCTGGTCATGACGTAGTTCCTGGTGAGGTTGTAGAGATAGGCCTCGACCTCGAATCCCTCGGGCGTGTTGAGCCACTGGCGGCGGAGCTCCTCCTGCCGCGCTTGCTCTGCCGCGTGGTCGTCGTCTCCCCCGAAGACGCCACCCAGCATCCCGCCAAGGATAGCGCCGACCGGTCCGCCGACCGCATAGCCGATGGCGCCTCCAATCGTGCCGTAGAGCTGCGCCTGCGCTCCCTTGCCAGTGATGCCCGCGCCCATGCGGCCATATCCGGTGCCGGGAATTCCCTTGCGGCTCGGAAGGCCGAGCAGCGATGAGGCAGGGCCGGGGATCTCAGCAGCGCCGAGCAGCGATTCGCGGCGGAGCGCGCGCAGAAAGCCCGTCTCAATGGCCTCTGCGGTCAGCTCTCTGGCCCGCGCGCCGGCCGGCCCCACTGCGGCCGAGAGTGAGGCGGCCGCGGCCAGCATCGTCCGCGAGGCAGCCATCATGGTATCGGCCGCGCTCTCGATCGGAGTGCGGCCTCCTATCAGTGGCTCGATCAGTGTCACTTCGTCGAGTGGAAGGTCGGATGGGGACATGTCCATGCTCCTGGGAGATCAACCGTCGCCGCTGCCGTTCGGTCCTCGGCCGCCAGCTGCGCGATGGCTTCCTTCAGCCACCAGGGAAGGGAGAGCAGCGCAGGGTCCAACGGATGTCGGTAGCAGCCGGGATAGCGGCGGCAGATCAAGTCGTTGAGTCGGAACTCGGGCAGGCGGCAGAGGATTTTGGGAGTGCTTCTCCCGCCGCGGGCTCCAGCTCGCGGTAGGCGCGCCGAAGCTGGTCTTTCACCGCGGGATGGAGCGCCTGCACCTCTGCAATATCGTCGAAGTAGGGCTGCCCGTGGTCCTCCGCGCGCCGCACGGCGCGGAGCAGGACCCAGTCGTCACAGGTACGCGCGAAAGCGTTCCAGCATTCGATGTCGATGCGCCGCGGGCGCGCCAGCTCGACCAGCTCTTCGCGGGGCATCTTCAGCAGCTCCCGGCGGCGGGCCCCAAGCATCTCCTCGACCCGCTTCGTTCGCTCGAGGGAGAGTTCTTGACAACGGCGTTGGTGCTCGGCGACGCGCTGGGAGAAGTCTGCGTTGCTCTCCGCCGCGGTGCGGTCCTGGCGAGGCGCAACCGGGTCCGGCAGCTCCCGGCCGACGCGTGCTTCCATCTGCGGGCGCTCCACCCCGAGCACCAGCTCCGCGACATCGGCTGCTGGCGCGAGTTTCAACGCCTCGCCGATCGCCTCCGCGCGGTCGCTCCCGGGCCGGAACTCGAGCAGCTTGCGCTGCATCGCTTCGTGCCCTCTTTCGAGCGCCTCCGTTCGGTCGCCGATGGTGTGCATCCAGACTTCCTCGTAGCGGCCCCCGAGAGCCACCCTCAACTGTTTGCCCCACACTCCGATCTGCCTGAGATCCAGCCGCGTGGCATCGGGTTCACCCATCGTTCACTCTCCTCATCAATACGCCGATTGCGTGTTCCAAAGCCGACAGCGCGCATCCAGGGGCGGCGACTGCGCGGTGTCCAGCAAGGCCTCGAAGGCAATGTCGTAGGTCAGGCGGCCCGGCACCAGGGGCGCGTCCGCCGAGAAGTATCGAACGTGGGGAAGCTCGACCTCGATGCCGTATCCCCACGTGCCCACGAGGCTGGCTCCTGCGATGCGGAAGCGGAGGCTTGTGGCATCGCCGGAGGTGAAGGCTTCGTGCGGCCCCGTGGACTCGCAGGCCATCGTGAAGCGGCCCCCCACGGAGAACGCGCCAGCCGGCAGCCTGCCCAGCTTTCCCTCGCTTCCCGCGGTCCAGATGTCGTCCACCAGGCCGTTGTTGAGGCGAACGAGGAACTCTTCCACTTCGAGGCTGGGCTCGCCGCCGATCTCGGCCGTGAATCCCGTGTGGTGCAGAGGTTCATCCAGACAGTAGGAGGGGCTGGTGGGAGAGACCAGTGTCTCCTCCCGTCCCCGACAGTCGACATCCGCCATCAGCGTCCGGCCGGGCGCGAGCGAGAGGGTGAGCTGGTTAACGCGCACTCCGGCCACCTGCCGACTGGTGAGGCCCCCGAGGTTCTGCTCGACCGTGAGGGAGGGCAGGAAGGTGGTGTCACATCGAGTGAAGGTGTGCTCATAGACTGCTGCGGTGCCGCTCGATGCCACCAGAGTCGTGGTCACCGTTCCGAAGCTGGCCTTCAGCAGCTCGCCCATGGCGTCCGCGCAGATGTCGAAGCTGAGGGGGCCCGAGCAGAGCATCGCCCCGGCGCGCACGCGCCGACGAGCGCGGGTGCCCCGCACGGAACCGGGTATGTCGTAGCCGATCAGAGGACGGATATCGGCGTGCGTCACCTCGAGATAGGTAGCGGCTGCTACGGACTGGCCCCAGGTTGATTCCAGGGCCAGGCCGACAGCGCCGAGTTGACCGATGCGACCGGACATGATGACCTCCTTCAGGGCGTCCGTTGCTCGCAAGTCACAAGCAGCACGGCCTGCGAATGCCAGTAGGACTCGATCTTGGTGCGGGCGCGCCGGATCAGGGTGACTGCCATGGATCGAACGAGGCTACCCAGGGTCGGCGCCGCCCTCAGCGCGTCTTCCACCGCTTCGATATAGGCAAGAAGCAGATCCTCGCTCGCCTGCCCGCTCTCCAGCGAGCGGACCCCGACGTTGACCTCGAGCTGATAGGCGTGATCACGCCGATTGCTGGCCCAGCGAGGTCTTTCCGCGCCGACCGTGTCGGCGAAGAACACGCCCAGAGCTGGGTGTGCGCTGGCCGGCAGTCGCGCGAAGGCCTCGCGGTCCCGCACGATGGACTTGACCTCTCCGAGTTGGGGGTCGTTCGAGAGCACCGCGACGACCGCCTCCCGGATGGGAACAAAGCGGTTGGATTGTGGGTGTGCCATGGTCGGCTCCTTGCGCAGGTACATCGTAGGAGCGACATTCTTGTCGCGAGGGTCAGGACAGGAATGTCCCTCCTACGGCGGCGGACGTGGGGACGCCCGCCTACAACAGGGGGGGCGGGGCGCGGAGACCCCGCCCTACAGCTAGCCTTGTTGGTCCAGGCGCAGCAGTTGGTCGCTGCTGGCGGTCTGGCCCGCGTACTCCGCATCTTGGGCGCGGCCGGGCTGGCGGTAGTAGTAGTCGTAGCTCGCAAGCACTGTCTGTCCTCCCGCGAGCCGGCCGCCCAGCAGACGGCGCACTCGTCCGCCGCGGTGGTCCATTTGGTGGTCCTTGACGGAGTTGGGCCGATAGTCGGGCTGATACTCGCGTCGGTCCTCGACGTAGGCGAAGCTCGCCGACTCGTTGGTCAGTGTGACGCTGCCCGTGAGGATGCCGCGGTGTGCGAGCTGGGCCCAGTCGCTGTCATCCGCGGGCATGACGACCTGCTCCCCGCTGACAAGCACGGTGCCGAAGTCGAGCGCGCTCCGCCGCAGCAGGTCCAGCCCGGCCTCGAATTCCGAGCGATAGGGGTCGGGCTCGGCGGCTGACTGGTTTCCGAGCTGGAGGCCGCGCCGGGCGCGGGCGAGCGCGCCGCTGGCGGATAGATCGCGGATGCGGTCGGGGACCGGGCTGAATGGCACCTCATAGTCGCCGGCACGTGCGGCCTCATCTATCTCCCCATCGGCCTCCGCGATGCAGGTGGTGAGATTGAGGCTGCTGGAAGAAATGTCGGGGATAACCTCCTCGGTCATCCCCACCGCCCGTAGGCGGACGTCGTTGGGTGTGGAGTAGGGCATACCGGCCTCCTGTCTTACGCGTCCTCAGCGTCAAACGGAATCTCGTGCTCGCTCTGAGATTCTTTCAGCAATTCCGAGAGGTGGTGTTCCAGAAACTCACGCGCCTCGGCTTCGTCGCGGACGTGGACGCGCTGGACGGGTTGGCTGCCGAGGTCACTCAGCGGCTCGCCGCTCAGCGCGAGGAAGTATCCCAGATCGAACCCCTCCCCGAGCAGCTCCAGCGCGGACTGGTAGAGCGGGAAGCTGTAGCTGTGCAGCGGATCCTCGGGGGAGCGGAAGTGCTTCCGATGTATCTCGATTGCTCGCTCGAGGTACTTGCGGGCCTTGTCGGTCATCTGGCCGCGGGTGTGTTCGAGTTCGTACCGCGCCAGATGGATGTAGTCGCGGGCGAGGAAGACCAGCCCCAGCCGCCGGTTGGGATGCCGCTTCCGGTCCTTCAACAGCAGCGGCAAGTTGCGGAGAAAGCGCCGGCGCCGGACCGCCTCCGTGACATAGCCATCGTGGATGATATGCACATCGCTCAGGATGACGGCGGGCGTGACGCCCTTGTTCAGCTCCGTCTCCGGGTGCTCGTGCACGCATCCGAAGAAGCGCACCCCACGCTCGTTGCGGAAGAGTCGCACCGGGACATCAGGCTTGAACTGCGCGTCGATGGCGTGGTGGTGCTGGCGGATGACGTAGCCGTCGTACATGTTGTCCCGCAGGTACTTGGCGAGGTTGTCGCCGCCCAGCAGATACTCGTCCGCGTCGATCCAGAGGATCCAGTCCTTCGTCGCCTTCTCGATGCTGCGATTGCGGGCGGCCGCGAAGTCATCCTCCCACGGGATCCGATGGACCTGGTCTGTGTACTCCCGCGCGATCTCCACCGTGCGGTCGGTGGAACCGGTGTCACAGACGATGATCTCGTCCGCGATCGTCTTCACACTGTCCAGGCATCGGTAGAGAGCGGCCTGCGCGTTCTTCACGATCATGCAGACGGAAACGGTCTGGCGCTGGCCTGGCGCCGGACGCGACAGCAGGCTCTCGAAGAGTTCTTCCCATTCCGACGCTATGTCGCGCCACTGGTATCGCTGCTCCACGCGCCGCCGCGCGGCCTCTCCCATCGCTGCGCAGCGAGCATCATCTTCGAGCAGCCCGGTGACGGCCGCCGCGAATCTCTCCAGATACTCGTCGCTGTGCGGATCGCCGGGCACCAGAAGCCCCGTCTCGCCGTCGACTACGCTCTCTTTCAGCGCCGCGTAGCGGGAGGCAATCATGGGGGTGCCGCAGGCGGCCGCTTCGAGCGCGCTGATGCAGCTCACCTCCGGGAACGTCGCCGGATAGACCACGAGGGCAGAGGAGGCGATCTCTCGATAGAGCTCGCGCTTGCTCAGCGCTCCGAGCAACGTGATGTCCGGAAGCTGCTCCGCAGTGCGCTTCAGGGTTCCGAGATACTCGGCCATCTGCGCGTCCGCGCTGGGGTTCTCGTAGTAGGTTACCGCAAGCTTCAACTCAGGCCGTCGTCTCTTCAACTCCGGCCAAGTCGTGAGCAATACGTCGAGCCCTCGCTCGGGCCGGCTGGTGTACAGCAGGCGGTTGGGATCACGCTGCACGCCCCGGCTCGCTTCGTCGATGAGGTCCAGGTCCACCCCATTGCGAGTCACGACATAGCGATCTTCAGAGACGCTGAGGCGCCGCTGGAACTGCTGCTTGTGAAACTCGGAGAGCACGAACAGCCGGTCCACCTTGAACATCAGTGACATCAGTTGCTGAGCGGCCGGCTCGACTATGATGTCATGGTTCCAGATGACGTTGATCTTCGAGCGCACGGGCGCGGTGAGGCCCCGTGGATGCCGGCAGCAGACAAAGACGTCGCACGATTCCGACTCCACGAAGGCCGGGAAGTCGCTCAGATCGCGATAGGTGACACCATCGTACTCGCCCGGCCGCTCGCAGGCGCAGAAGACGCGGACGCGGTGGCCGCGGCGCGCGAGTTCCCGGGCCATAAAGACCACTGCGCTCTCCGACCCACCGAGGGACCGCTCGACCGGCGTGGCCCCGTCGAAAGGCAGGCCTTCGGTGTAGATGACAAGATCTAGCACTTCTCTCCTTTCGGATACTGGACAGGAGGCACGTGGCTAGGCCGCCCGAAGCGGCCGCCACCCCGGCCTACCGCCGAAGGCGGGCTAGGGGCTCCTGCCCTACGGTGTTGGATGGCCGGGGCCGGGATGCGGGCGCGTTGGGGGTTATGCGCCTTCTGTGCGTCCTGCGGCCCCGGACCGGAGCCTGTCAATGGCACGCTCTTCTCATGGAGTGCGGGCCCGTCCGCCGAGGCGGACGGGCCCGCGACGGGCGCCAATGGCGCGCCGATGGGGAGGAGGCGAGACGTGAGTCTTGCGGCGGGCATGCAGAGATGGCTAGGCCTGCTTCGCAGGCCGCCATGGCGACCGCCCCCAGGCGGATCCAGCCACATGCCCGCCCGACAGCTAGGCCAGATCGTGCAGGTGGCCGTGGGCGTTCTCGTTGCGAAGCTCGGTCGTATACTCGCCCACAATCTGCCCGCGCACGTAGTCGCCGCCCTTGGCCAGCTCCTCATACTGGAAGGAGCGGCCCCTGAGGGGGACGACCTTGATGCGACTGGAGTCAAGCGCGAGCACCACGTCATCCGGCAGCCAGCGGTTCATGATCACCCGCTGGGAGCCGAAGTCGCTCTCGTACACCTCGACGACATTGCGGTAGGCGTTGGCGTCGTTGGTGACGTGCACCCGGCTGCCGTTCCAGCTCGAGATGATCCGCTTCTGCTTGGGGGGCGCGACGATCAGGTCGATGTCGTGGCTGCCCTGGTTGTAGCAGGACTGGAGCAGGTTCCCCAGCGCCGATTCGGTCAGGGTGCCGCCGCTCACCACATTCGTGGCGAGAGAGCAGACGATGCCGGCCATGCTGCGCCGAGCCGCGTCCGAGCCGATGGTGGCGACATCGGTGCGCCCCAGCAGGATGGTCTTCTCCAGATCCCGGAGCACTTCGCGCAGCCGCATCACCTTGCTGTCCGCCAGCTTGTCACCGGTGGTCAGCCAGCCGACCGCCTGCGCGGTGCCGGAGATCTTCACCCCGACTTTCATGATCTGGCAGTAGTTGTGTTTGCGCACCTGTTTGGTCGAGCGGTCCTCGTCGGTGTCCGCACCTTCGAGTGCCGCGTTGCCGATGATGGTCATCTCGGCGCCGGCGGAGTGGGCCGCGGCCGCGGTGGCGCCGTAGGCGCGGGTCACCCCGATCGTGTTGGCCTCGAACACCGAGTTGACCAGCATGGCCTCCTTGTCGATCTGGATGAGGTCGCCCAAGCGGAAGTAGTCGCTGTGCGCCACATTCAGACCCGACTGGCCGGTGGCCGAGGCGACCGCCGTGGAAACGACATCGGTGGTCGGGTTAAGCGTATCCTCCAGCCATTCGTGCTTCACGTTGGTGGCTGGCTGATCGCCGCTGCCAAGCGCGTCGAGCAGCGGTGTCTCGAAGGGGGCCAGGAAGGCGACCAGGTCGGATATGTCCTCGCCGATTCCCTCGAAGTTGTCGTAGGTTGCGAGACCGTTGAAGGGCATTCAGCATCTCCTTAGGTTTTGCTCCTCAGCTTCTCCCGCAGATGGGAGTACTCGCGCAGTGCGCGGCGGTCTCCGTGCGCGGCCTCCGCGGCGAGGCGCTGCAAGCGCGTCTCATCCGCTCCGGCCGGGTTTGGGGGATTGGTGTTGGTGAGTCCGCGCGGCAGCGGCCGCGCCAGTTTCTCCGCGATCGGCTTGAGCTTCTCGACGTAGCCCGAGACCATCTCGGGGTCGCCTTCGGGGACAAGCTCTGCAACGTCTGACGGCAGCCCGGCCTCAGCGATGAGGGAGAGGCGCTTGGCGCGCCACTCCGCCTCCGTCGCGCGGGCCGCGGCCTCGTCGCGATCACGGGACAGGCGATTGAGCTCGGCCTCGCGCTCCCCGCGCAGGGCCGCCAGCTCTTTCTCCAGCTTCTCTGCCTGCCGCCGCCAGTAGAACTCCTGTTTCTCCTGCGGCGACTGGCTCTGAGAAGGCTGAGGCGCCGCCTGTTTGGGCGACGCCTCGTCTGTTCGGGTCTCCTGCTTCGCCCCTTGCGGGGCGCCGGGGGTGTCAGGCATGGTTCACTCCTCTTCTGTAGGTCGGGCGTGCCTCCGCCCGCCGCAATTCAAAAGTCAACGCGGACGCCATCGGCGTCCGCGCTTCACACTTCGCGTAGGGCAGGAGCGTGCCTCCTGCCATTCTTCGTCAGGCTAGAGCGCATTTCATAACCCTCACTCGCCTGACTGTCCACTAGAGACGCTGGCATGAAATGCGCCTGCTGGAGCCTGGCGGCTCGTGCTGCTGTTTCATAACCTCAGAGGGAGGGTATGAAACAGCTTCTAGTCTTGCGTCCCCTTTCGCCGCGGCTTCCTGCGCAAGGATTCGAGCACCTCGACATCCTCACCCCAGTGCTCGCGGACCACCTCGGGCGGGACACTGGCCAGAACATAGCCGGCCACCAAGCCCACCATCAAGACGTCGTCCAGATATCCGACTACCGGTATCCAGTCCGGAATGATGTCAATCGGCGAAGCCAAATACGCCGCCAACCCGGCCAGCGCCGCCTTTGCCGTCCACGGCACGCGCGGGTCGCGGACCAGATGCCAGACGAACTTCGCAAGCCGCGGCACGAGCGACTCACGTTTGCGATCGCGCGGATTCTCATCCGGTTCGGTCACGATTGCCCGCTCCCGGCGATGCTGTTCACCCAGTCGGCCTTCGACCGTGCCTCCTCGTCCGCCTTCCGCAGCTCCTTCTCGACCTCCTCCACTCCCCGTTCGGCGGCGATGGTGGCGCGGGACTTGATCCGCAGCACTTGGCTCTCCATCTGGAGGATGCGGAGCTGTCGCTCGTCATCAACCGGCAGCACCGGATCGGCAATGATGCGATGAGACGTGTCGCCGAATTCGGCCTCGCCCTGCATCCCCAGGATGCGCAGCGCCATTCGGTTCGCGCGCTCCAGAGCCGTGAAGTAGTTGCCGCGCATCTCGTCGATCTTCCGCACCAGCTCGATCAGGTGCAAGGAGATCGAGTAGCCGCTTATGCCCTTTCGATCTTGCAGCCCAGAGAGCGTCAGCTCCGGCGTGCTGCGCTCGATCGCCGCCTGGATGCGGTCGACGAAGGCGAGCACATCCGGCAGGTTTCCGCGCCATTCGAGAAACTCGAACGACCCCTCCGGCGTCGGCACCCACCATACGGTCGCCACCGGCCGGCCGTCGGCGTCCACTGTCTGCTTTCGAAGCGAGCCGCGCTCCATGCCGCGGCCGATGATCACCGGGTCGGCGTAGAGCTTCACGATTTCGAGCATGAAGGAAGCCAGCTCGTTCAGCGCGTCCACGGTGGGCACCAGGTTGTGGAATGAGCACAGCCCGAACTCTTCCCCGATATCTAGGTTGCGGATGTGCACGATGGGGATGAACCCCAGCGGGTTAGGATGGCGCGCCACCACGCGGTCGGGATCGCGCTCGTCGTAAAGCAGAATCTCCTCCGGAGTGATGACTTCCTTGTGGATGTCGCGCCCATGGACATACTCGATCTTGCAGGCAAGCATGTGCTTGCGGTCGTGCGGATCGTACCGCGGCGCCACTGCGTCGGGAGGCAGCACATTCAGGCGCACCGGCACCCCCGGGTCGGGTTCCGGGTTCAGCTCCCAGGGGCGGTTGTCCACCACCTTGATGAAGGCATCCCCACAGCACGCTCCATAGCGGGTCAGCAAGTACTTCTCCTGCTGAAAATCGCTCCATTCCCAGAGCCGGTTGATCGCCCCCTCCACCTCCGGCTCCGCCTGCACCTGGAGCCGCTCGCCCATGGTGAAGCGCGCGTCGGTGTCCACGATCTTGGTGATCTGGTTGAAGATCGCGCGCATCTTCGCATAGAGCCCCGGGCGCGGCTCCGTATATGGGATGTTCTGGTAGTAGCGCCAGTTGCGGCGATAGCGCATATTGCGCGTGTAGTCCGTCTCCCGCAGCGAAAGAATCGCCTGCTCGACAACAGTGGGCTGAAGCATAAGTGACCTCGCAGACTAGGTTAGGGCAGACTCAGCGGCTCGGCCGCCGCGGCTCCGCTCCAGTGGTTCACCAGGAAGTAGCGCAGCGCGTCCGGCCCGTGGTCGTTCTGGTCTTTTTCGACGTGGTCGGATCCGTCGCGGTAGGCATAGGTGCTCATCTCCGCGATCAGGCGGGCGCAGCGGCGATCTATGTGGAGCCGAGGCCGGCCGCCGCCGGGCGGGCGCAGCAGCTTGCGCACCGCAAGCACGCCTTGCTCAACCGTGGATCGTCGCCCCACGGCCGGGATCCCGGCCGAGCGCAGCTCCGCCATTTCGGATGGACCAGAGGGATCGCAGTACCACCCCTGCACTTGGTATCTGTGGCAGGCCGGCAGGTAGACGCTGCGCGCCAGGTCAGACACCGCGCGGTTTGTGTGGTAGTGCTCGCCGATCACGAACACCTCTTCGGACGGGCTCACCTGGATGAGCAGCGCCACCGAGGGGTTGACGTACCCGAAGTCCTGCCCCGCGTAGGTGCGCCATTCCGGATTGTACTCGAACCTGCCGACGTGCAGTTCCGGGTCAAACTCCCGATAGACCAGCGCGGCGGAACCCGCGAAATCACATTCGTACTCCTGCGCCCATTGATCGTCCGTGAACCGCGGCCGCTGGGCTCGATACCAGGCATCCTGCTCTCCGACTCTCCGTCGTTCCTCCGGGTCATCAAGCTGGTAGCCACGCGGGTTGTACTCGGGGCACTCCGACCAGTGGATGCGAAGCCGCGCGAAGGCCCGCCTTCACAGTCCGCTCTCCTGCCAGAGCCGATAGAAGGCGTTGGCTTTCCCGTAAGGGGTGGAGATCACTGTCAGCCGTCCCCCGCGGGCAGCGCATGGAGCCACCGCCTGGTAGATCCGGTCGGCCCAGGGCATGTGGGCAAACTCGTCCAGATAGACCGCGGTGGCCGCGAACGTCCTGCCCGTGTCCTCGGTGGCCGGCAGGCTGCGGATGACCGATTCGTTCCCCAGTACGAGTTCGGCATCGTTCTGCCGCACGATCGCCGGTAGATTCGGGTCCGACTCCATCAGCCGGTACACCATCCGCTGCAAGTGCTGTGCCGCGGGCAGATTCCGGCTGACGAAGAGAACGGTGACCCCCGCCAGGTGCTTCGCCAGAAAGAGGGCCTCACCGGCGATGAGCTGGGACACTCCTACCTGTCGGGCCTTGACGACAATGCGCTGCGCCGCGCCCGAGGCGAGCAGGCGCCGCTGATACGGATAGAGGCTAAACTGAATCCTCCCCCTCGTCGGATGGACGATTCTCCGTCTGCCAAGGTAGCCGCAGATGTCGCCTCTCTCCGCCACCCGGCGCAGCGCGCCGGCCGCTGTCCCTGCCCGCTGCTTCTGACTCAGCCTGCGCCAGCAGACCCACAATCTCTGAAGCGATGGCGGAAGGGAG
>JAUVSA010000048.1 GCA_030597345.1 Bacillota bacterium | reverse complement strand
GGTCGGGTGTTCCTCCCCGGGAGGCTGGCGCGCTGAGAGCGAGATGGGTGGTTGTGCTGGTGGCGATGGTCGTGGCGTGCTCAGTAAGCGGGAGTGCAGGGGCGCAGCAGTTTGTGGACGTCGGTCCGACACTGAACATTCCTGGAAGCGTCGGTGCGGCCTGGGGAGACTATGACGGTGACGGTGACGCGGACCTGTTCATAGCGGGCACTGCGTACATCGGGTACAGTGGGACGCTTCTGCGGAACAACGGAAATCTCACTTTTGCGGATGTCAGCGCGTCCCTGGGTCTGCCAGCGGTCGAAGAGGAGGACGATGGAGCCGCGTGGGGCGATTACGACAACGATGGCGACGTCGATCTGCTCATCGGTTCCGGAGGGGCCTACGAGAAGCTCTATCGAAACGACGGGACCAGTTTTCTGAACGTGGCGGCCAGCGCCGGGCTCACCCACTTCCGGCCAGGCCGGACGGTTGCCTGGTGTGACTACGACGCTGACAACGACCTCGACGCTTTCGTCTGCTACACGCTGTCGAACATCTCCTCGCTGTTTCAGAACAACGGCGATGGCACATTCAGCGACGTGACTGTGACCGCGGGGATGACGGCGCTGGCGAGCCCGAGTGCAGCAAACGGCTGCGCGTGGGGCGACTACGACAACGACGGACGGGCCGACCTCATCATCGCGCGAATGGACGCACGACCGCTCCTGTTCCATAACAATGGAGACAGCACATTTGCAGAAGTTGGGCTCGCATCGTTCGCGACTGTAGACTCAAGCCTTGGCGTGGTTTGGGGGGACTACGACAACGACGGGTGGCTCGACTGCTACTTCACCAGCGAGAATGAGTCCCGCGACTGGCTCTTCCACAACAACGGCGACGGGACGTTCACCGACGTTGCGGCATCGGCCGGCATGGCCGCCGATGCCTCTTTGGGAACGGGGGTAGCCTGGGCTGATTATGACAACGATGGCTGGCTCGATCTATATGTGGGGAATCTGGAGACGGACAACCAGCCCTTCCTATACCACAATGACGGAGATGGGACTTTCGCCGAGGTGGCGGTCGATGCGGGTGTGGGCGGCAGCCGGCCGAATGAGGCCGCGTGCTGGGCTGACATTGACCTCGACGGCAGACTCGATCTATTCCAGGCCGTCGGGGGACCTACTTCACGTCTGTTCCACAACGTGGGCTATGCCGGAAACTGGCTGCGGCTGCGCGCTGTGACCAATGCGACCGGCGCGGCCACGGTCAGTGAGCTTCCCACTCGCGACGCGATCGGGGCGCGAGTGGAGTTGAACCTCGACAATGATGAGACCTTCCCGACCAGCGGACATAGGACGCTGACTCGCCTCATTGACGGTGGGTCAGGTTTCTGTGCTCAGAACGAGCAGGTTGCTCATTTCGGCGTGGGCACAGCGACCGTCGTCTGCGTCCGCGTGCGCTTCCCGGACGGCAGCGTAGTGACCCACCGCAGCGTTCCCGTGAACCGGCAGATGGTAATCCGGGATGTGCCGGCGGACCGGACGGAGGAGCCGTTCGATGATATACCGTTAGACTTCTGGGCCTTCGAGCAGGTGGAAGGGTGCGTCGAGGCAGGGATCGTCGGGGGCTACGAGGATGGGACGTACCGACCGACCTGGTCGGTGGACCGGGCGACGATGGCGGTGTATATCGCGCGAGCGCTGGCCGGAGGGGAGGACAATGTTCCCGCGGGACCGCCGGAGGCGACGTTCAATGATGTCCCGACCGGCTACTGGGCCTATGACCACGTGGAGCACTGCTACGCGAACAACGTGGTGCAGGGGTATGACGCGGTGACCTATGCGCCGGCGGTGGAGGTGACGCGGGCTCAGATGGCGGTATACATCGCGCGGGCGCTGGTGGCCCCCACGGGTGAGGCGGCGCTGGATGACTACGTCCCCGCAGACCCCCGCAACTTCCCGGACGTGCCCGATACGTCTTGGGCGTACAAGCACATCGAGTACTGTGTGGAGCACGGTGTGGTTCAGGGGTATGACGACGGGTACTACTACCCGGGCAATGCCGTCACCCGCGATCAGATGGCGGTGTACGTGGCGCGGGCGTTCGGGTTGGTGAGTTAGGGGAGGGCGAGCCGGTTTCGGGAGCAAGCTCCCGAAACACCGATCTCGTGCCGTGAGGGTGTGCGAGACGGAGTGCAAGCGGCGAGTGGCAGGAGGCCCTGCTTCGCTCAGGCTACGCAGGACAGGCAAGCGGCCTTCGCATAGGCTACGCCGCCCAAGGCTCCTGCCGAATGGGGAACGGGCGGCGGGCATGCAGAGACATGCCCGCCCTACAGGAGAGCGGTCGGGACAGGAATGTCCCTCCTACGAGAAAGGCGGCGGGCGCGGTCAGGGCGCGACGACAACAGGGCTCTTCTCGCCGGAGGTGGCGTAGGCGACCGGGGTGGATTTCTCGCCGCTGTTCCACATCATCTCGCCCTCTGCATCTATGCGCTGGGCCAAGACGTCGGAGTCGCCTGAGTGCTCACCGGTGCGGGCCTCGGCTTCGAGCACGACAATAGCGCCTCCTACGCCGTCTGGAACGGCGACGACAGCGCGCTCAGTGAGCGGACTGCTGGAGACGACAGCGGATGACTCCCCCTGGTTCCAGAGCCGCTCCCCGAGAGGTGAGAGACGTTGGGCGAGGATGTCTGTGTCGCCCGCATACTCGCCGGTGCGGGCCTGGGACTCGAAGATGACGATGGCACCTCCCTGGGCATCTGAGATCACGACGGGGTTTCTCTCGGCCCAGACGCTGGAGGAAACCAAGACAAGTCCTTCATCCTCGTCCCACATCATCCGGCCGTCAGCGTCTATGCGCTGGGCGGCAATCTCTGAGTCGCCGGCGTACTCGCCGGTGCGCGGCTCGACATCGAAGACGACGATGGCACCTCCCTGACCGTCGGGGATGGCGCGCGGATTACGTTCGAGACGAGTAGTGGAGGCGACGTCAGCAGGGCCTTGTCCCCAGAGCACTTCGCCAGTGGCGGAGATGCGCTGGGCGCCGATATTTATGTCGCCCCCGTGCTCACCGGTGCGGCCGTGCTGCTCGAAGATGACGATGGCGCCGCCCTGTCCGTCCGGGACTAGCACCGGGTTGGCCTCGCCCCAGACGCTTGCAGCAACAGAGACAGATGATTGACCGTTGTTCCAGAGGAGGTTTCCGTCGGCGTCTACTCGCTGAGCGGATATTTCAGAGTCGCCGGCGTAATCGCCGGAGCGGGCCTCAACCTGGAAGACGACGATGGCCCCTCCTGCGCCGTCGGGTATGGCATCAAGGTTGTACTCGAGAGCGGGGCCGGAGCTAACAGCGACAGAGGCCTTGCCTTCCTCCCACAGCAGCAGGCCGGAGGGGGAGATGCGCTGGGCGGCGATATCAATGTCGCCGGCATGTTCGCCGCCACGGGACTGGCGCTCGAAGAGGACGATGGCGCCCCCCCGGCCGTCGGGGATGATCAGAGGGTTCTTCTCGGCCCAATCGCTGTGGGCGATGAGAGTGGAAGTCTCGCCGTCGTTCCACATCAACTTGCCGCTGCCGTCAATCCGCTGGCCGGCAATCTCGGAGTCGCCGACGCGGTCGCCGGTGCGGGCCTCGATTTCGAAGGCCACTATGAGACCGCCGGAGCTGTCAGGAATCGCGTGCGGGTTGCGCTCCGCCCGGGTCCCGGAGGCGACAGCGATGGACTCGGCGCCCTCCTGCCAGATGATCTCACCCACGGAGGAGATCCGCTGAGCGACGATGTCTATGTCTCCGGCATACTCACCGGAGCGGAGGTGCCGCTCGCAGACGACGATGACATCTGCTTGCGCGGGGCGGAGGGGAAGGACGGACATCCCAAGGATGCCGAGCAGGAACAGCAGCTTTGGAGAGAGGCGATTCATGGCGGGACTCCGTTAGCACAAGATGCTTCGCAGCAGGCGACAGGGGTTGGCTGCGATTTCCGATTGCGGAACCACGACGGCTCCGCGGTCGATCTTGAGTTGCCCTGTTCCTGCGAGAGTTTATAACTACCGGGGGTGGGGGCGCTGCGGCGACGGCGCTGTTCGCGGCCGTCCGGAGGCTGGTGTGAGCGGTTCTCGGCACGGAGGTGGGCTGACCTCTGGCGCCTATCCGCGCAGCGCCCAGCGCAGGAGCTCGGTGAGTCTGGGGGGCTTGCCCTGCATGAGGATGCCGACGCGGAAGATGCGGCCCGCGGCCCACACAGAGACAGCGGTTGCCATCACTACGCCGGCCAGGCCGACCCAAGGCTGCCATGCGGGGATGGTAACGGGCGAGGCCAGCCGGACCAGCATCAGCAGTGGTGTGAACGTCGGGAAGAACGACATCCATGTCGCGAAACTGCCCGTCGGCTCCTTGATCACGGGAAGCCAGACGAACACCGGCAGGATGATGAACATCATGAGAGGCATCACCATTGACTGGGAGTCTTTCAGATCGCTGCAGGCCGATCCGACGGCGAGGAACATGGCACCAAACATGAAGAGCGCGGCGAGGCCGTAAGCGGCGAACCACGGGAGCACGTGATAGGGAACAGACTCCGACACATTCATGTAGCGGGCGGCGATCAGGCTGCGATGATGTAGAAAGAGATCATGGTGCCCGAGACGCCGAGGGCGCCCAACAGCTTGCCGAACATGAGCTGAGAGGGGCGGACGGAGCCGAGCAGCACCTCGGCGATGCGCTGCATCTTCTCCTCGAGCACCGAGTGGATCAGCGGGTTGACGGTCGCCATGATGAGCATGAGCATCAGCATCATCATGACATATGGTATGCCGATGGCCTCGAACTCGCTGGCGTCAGCATCTTTCACTTCGCCGGTGTCTTCGTCCAGTGTGATCAGGCCAAGGCCCTCAACCGGCATCCATCGGACGAGACGAACGACGGTCTCGTCGTCGAGGTCGGCCTCAGCGACTCGCACACTGCGAAGCCGGTCGTTGATCGGGTGGACCAGCCAGTGCCGCTCATCGTCGAAGACCGGATTCTCGGAGTGGTAGGTGATGCGCGCGGCATCGGCGTCATCGCCGGGATGGACGACCTCCTTGCCGATCTCCAGAAACGCGAACAGCTCGCCGGCCCGCACCTTGTCCGACAGCTCGAGCCGCTGGGCCTCAATATCGTCTTCGTTCGGCTCAACGATCTCCAGGATGCAGGCGGGCCTGACCTTCTTCCCCGTCTCTTCGTCATAGATATCGGACTCGTTCCGCCGTTCCGCGGCCTCGACGAGGGCGGGGGCGACGGCGCCCGAGCGGTCTACTATGGCGATCCTTCGATCGGTGGTATCGACTCGATCTTCCGTGAGCTTTATGACGAGGATGCTGCCGCCGAGCATAACGGGCATGACGAGTAGGCCAATGATGAATCCCTTGGTGCGGACGGCGGCGTTGTAGTCGCGCAGGGCTACCAGTATGGTCTTACGCACTGGTGGCCTCCTCTGCTTCGGGGCCGGCGATCCGCACGAAGATATCGTGGAGCGATGGTCTTGCCAGCTCGAAGTGTCTGACACGAGCCCGAGATGCGATCACGGTGAGTATGTCCTGTGAATCGCAGTCATCCGCGATGCGCAACTCTTGGAGCTGGCCGCGGTCGGTGACTCGCTCGACCCCGGGGATGTCGTGGAGGGGCGCGGCGTCGCCGTCGATGCGGACGCGCCCGGTGTCGGTTCCGTATCGATCCTGGATCTCGGTCAGCGTGCCGTCGAGCACCTTGCGACCCTTAAAGATCATGAAGATGAAGTCGCACATGGTCTCGGCGGTGCTCATGTCGTGGGTGCTGAAGATGACGGTGGCGCCGTTGGCCTGAAGCTCGAGCACGGCCTGCTGGAGGACATCGGTGTTGACGGGGTCGAGTCCCGTAAAGGGTTCATCGAGGATGACGAGGTCGGGGCGATGGACGACGGCGGCGATGAACTGCACTTTCTGGCTCATCCCCTTGCTGAGCGTCTCCACTTTCTTGTCCGCCCATTCGGTCAGATCCAGTTTCTCGAGCCAGTGGTCGACGTCGCGGCTGACGTTGCCGCGGTTCTTGAGCTTGCCGTAGAAGCGGAGGACGTCTCGCACCTTCATCCTTCGGTAGAGGCCGCGCTCCTCGGGGAGGTAGCCGATGCGGTCGGTGGCGGCCTCCTGACGCTCCTCGTCCAGGACGCGGATCGAGCCCGAGTCGGGGAGCAATATGCTCATGATCATGCGGAGGGTGGTGGTCTTTCCGGAGCCGTTGGGGCCGATAAAGCCGTAGACGGATCCGGCCGGGACGTTGAGTGAGAGGTCGCCGACCGCGGTGAGGGCGCCGAATGTCTTGGTGACGTTGCGTATCTCAACGGCGTTCATGGGAGCGGTCCTCTCGAGAAGGGGACGGGACGCTGAACCGATGTGCGTTGGCTGCGAGGTTCTGCATCTCCGATGCAATCCATTTGGCGCGGGATGGCAGGAGGCCCTGGTTGGCCGAGGCTACGCAGGACAAGCAAGCGGGCCTCGCATAGGCTACGGCGCCCAAGGCTCCTGCCGAATGGGGAACGGCCGGCGGGCATGCAGAGACATGCCCGCCCTACAGGAGAGCGGTCGGGACAAGAATGTCCCTCCTACGAGAAAGGCGGCGGGCGTAGGCCCGTAAGAGCCACGGGCAGGCGGCTGGCGTGGGTCCCTAAGTCCGGCTGCGCCGGACCGGGATGGCGGCCCGTCTCTGGCGGGCCTAGCCACATGCCAGCCCTACAATTCGTACCAGCGATTCGCCATCTTTAGGGAGCCGTTCCAGATGCCGCAGATCATGTCCTTGGATTCCTGGCAGTGGCGGATGACCTGGGGGATGTCCATGCCCTGGATTTCGCAGACGATGGGGCCTTCGTAGCCGTCGTCTCTGAGACGCTGGTAGGTTCCCTGGAAGTCGATCATGTTGTTGAGGTGGGGGGGCTGGTGCTCCATGTACTTGCCCCAGTAGTGGTTGACGCCGTTATGGTGGATCTCGGCGATGCGGCCTTTGAACTCGTCGAAGAAGCGGAAGTAGGGCTCATCGGTGTGGACGCTCATGTAGGCGTGGCCGATGTCCATGTTGATACCCCAGCCTTGCACCTGATCGCAGACGAACTTGAGGAGGTCGAAGCCGCCGACCTCGTAGCCGATGGGGAGCTTGTGGGGGTGGGCGAGCTCGATTGCGTGGTGAGCGTACTCGAGGTTGTGCTGCCACATGGTGTCGGGGCCGCGCTGGTAACCCCACGTCGTGCCGCCCATGTGGAAGGTCATGGCGGCGGCATTGAGGCGGATGGCGAGCTCGATGCACTTGTCGTAGCAGTCCCAGGTGAGGCGGCGGAGGTGGCGGTTGGCGCTGGCCTGGTTCCAGTCGAGATGGGGAGAGTGGACGGTGACCCATTTGAATACGGAGAGGGCGTCGGCGAGGCGGTCGATATCTGTGTCAGATGCTTCGAAGAGGTCGATGCCGACGTTCGGGTAGTTCTCGGGATAGCCGAGCTGGGCCTGATCGAGTGTGGGGACGATCTCGAAGCCGGCGAAGCCGGCCTGGTGGACCATGTGGATGGCGGCGTAGATGTCCTCGCTGTGGGTGGCGGGCATGAAGTGGGTGGAGATGCCGATTCTGTCGTCTATCGGAAGCATTGGTCCTCCCTTTCCGCACGGGCGGGGATGCAGAGAGCGCGTTGGCCCCGAGGGGCGAGACGCGGTTCGGGGACACATTCGGGGTATGAGGCGCCCGGACCTCTCCGGTTGGCCGGCGCGGGCGGATGCTGAAATCATGGAAGATTACTCTTAGGGCGCGGAAAGAAGTTGTGTCTATTGGGGGGGGCGACCGACCGGAGTCGGGAGTCAAGGGCACGTGTGATTGGGGAGTCGAGACTGAGAGCCGGGAGGGATGAGATGACTGACACTCAGATGGTGTGCTGGCGAGGGGCCATTGGCGCCTGCATTCGAACGGGCGACCGGGGAGGTCTGGCGAGGCACCTGGCAGGGCTGAGAGAAGACGACCGCGAGATGTTACTGGAAGGGATCGGCTCAGAGGAGCTGCGCGGGGAGGTCGGCATGCTGCTGAGGCAGCGGCAGGAGCAGTTGGCCCTGGCTTGAGAGGCCGGCTGGGGGAATCTTACAGCACGCATTGGGGGGACCGCTTATGTCTGCGATCGTGCGTTCGCGGAACAGCTTCTGGCTGTATCCGGCATCGGTGACCTGCTTCGTTGTGGGCTTGATGTGCTCCGAGTCTATTCATTTCCGCGTGTTCTGGCCTGACTTCTTGGTTGTGCTGAGCCTCGGGCTGCTGCTGACGTCGCTCATCTGCAGTGTGGAGGCGCGGGTGGCCGGGGAAGGACCAGGAGCGCACAAGGACTAGAAGCTGTTTCATAACCTCCATCTGAGGCTATGAAACAGCAGCACAAGGCGCCAGGCTCCAGCAGGCGCATTTCATGCCAGCGTTTCTAACGGACAGCCAGGCGAGTGAGCGTTATGAAATGCGCTCTAGCAGGGCCAACGGGTTCGAACTGCGAGAATACTGAGAAGTGACGAGATCTTGATTGGCAGGGGTCGCCTGTGGGCGACCCCTTTTGCGCGACTTGGCGATGGATTGCAGAAGCAGCGCGGTGGAGAAAGGAAGGAGAGGCGGGGTCGGGGTAGTATCGGTTCGGGGCGGTCGGCGGCATGGGTGGGTAGAACTGAGGCGACATGAAGCTGGCGGTTGGCGTCGATGTTGGGAACACAAAGACGGTGGCGGTGGTGTGGGATCTGTCGGGCAGGGCGCGGGGGATCGGCCGCGGTGGGTGTGGGAATTGGGAGCAACTGGGTGAGGAGAGATCTGCCAAGGTCATCACGGGGGTGGTCGGGGAGGCCTTGGCGATGGCGGGAGAAGGGATGGAGGAGGTCGCTCAGGCGCACATGGGGATGGCGGGGCTGGACTGGCCGGATGACGGGCCGCGAGTGCGGCAGGCGCTCGTGGCAGCGGGATGGGAGTGCGGGCTGACGCTGGAGAACGATTCTTTTCTGACGCTGAGGGCCGGGTCGCCCGAAGGTCATGGGATTGGGGTGACAGCGGGGACGGGGATCTGCTGTGCGATTGTCCGAGCTGATGGGGAGAAGTACTTTTACGGAGGGTTCACGGACCTCGGAGGAGGGACGAGCACCGCTGGCCGCGCGCTCCAAGCGGTGATCCGCGCGGAGGATGGGAGAGGCCGGCCGACGGCGCTGACGGAGGCCGTGCTGGGGAAGACAGGGCACAAGAACACAACGGAGTTGGTCTACGATGTGCATCGCTGCGGCCATCCAGTATCGGGGGACCTGTTGAACCGGGCCGTGTTTGCAGTGGCGGCCAAGGGAGATGAGGTGGCGGTGGCAATCGTGACGCGGTTCGGGTGCGAGCTTGCTCTGTGCGCAACGAATCTGATACGGCGGTACGGACTGACTGAGGGAGATCCGGCGGTGGTGGCCGCGGGGTCGCGGTTCGTCAAGACGGGGCCGCTGCTGTTCGAGACGTTTCGGCGTGAAGTGCTGAAAGCGGCGCCGCGGGCGAGGGTCGTGCTGTCCGATTATCCGCCGGTGATGGGGGCGGTTCGGGGGGCGCTGGCGGCCTGCGGAGCAGATGCCGAAGAGGTGTGGGAGGAAGCAAAGCGTTCTGCTGCCGCGAAGGGGTGGTTCGTGGAGGACACAGGTGGGGCAAGAAAGGGAGACGGCGATGACCGGTGACCGGGGATGCAAGGTAGTGGTGATAGGGGGCGGCAGCAGCTATACGCCGGAGATCGTGGAGGGGCTGATCAGGCGCGCCCGGGAGCTGTCTCTTGGGGAGGTGTGGCTGGTGGATATTCCGGAGGGGCAGGAGAAGCTGGAGGTGGTTGGTAGGCTGGCCAAGCGCATGGTGGGGCAGGCCGGCAATCCGTTTGAGGTGAAGCTGACGGTAGATAGGAGAGAGGCGCTTTCGGGAGCGGATTATGTGGTGACGCAGATTCGGGTGGGGGGGATGCAGGCCCGCATCAAGGACGAGCGGGTACCGCTGCGTCACGGGGTGATCGGCCAGGAGACGACCGGGCCGGGGGGGTTCGCGAAGGCGCTGCGCACGATTCCGGTAGTCCTGGATATCTGCCGGGACATGGGGGAGCTGGGGCCGGAGGCGTGGCTGATCAACTTCACGAACCCGAGCGGGATCGTTACGGAGGCGGCGACTCGCCACAGCAATACGAAAGTCATCGGGCTGTGCAACAACGCGATAAACATGGAGCGCTGGATTGCGCGGGAGTACGAGGCCGAGCCGGAGGAGATGTTCATCCAGTTCGTGGGGTGCAACCACCTGCTGTGGGTGACGCGGGTGTTCGCGCGGGGCGAGGAGGTGACAGAGGGACTGCTCGCGAAGGTGGAGGCGGAGGGGGAATGGCCGCCGGGGTTGATCGAGTCGCTGGGGGCAATTCCGTGTGGCTATCACCACTACTACTACTCGGGCGACGAGATGCTGGCGAAGTTGCAGAAGGCGGAGGCGGAGGGGAAGCCGACCCGGGGCGAGGAGATTGTCGGGATAGAGAAAGAGCTGTTCG
>JAUVSA010000172.1 GCA_030597345.1 Bacillota bacterium | reverse complement strand
TCTGGGGACGAGGTGGCGATCCACTTCTGCGGTGGTGCCTGGCCGTACCTGTACATTGACCAACTCATGCTGGCGTTCAACCCCCACTAGGGAGCGACAACTGAGCATCTGCGCTGAGTGACCAGCCAGTCACCGGCGTCCGGACTTGGGAGCGCCCGCCGCTGGCGGGCGCTCCCCTTTTGCCTGGGAGGAGGGCTCTGACCCGGAAGAGAAGAGGGATGCGCGACATGAGTGCAGAGACTCCCATTCCCAGCCTCCTCTATCACAAGATCGGCCGGCCCCCGCGCGGCGCCCGGGTGCCCGGGCAATACGTGTCGCCCGGGCTCTTCCGCCGCCACCTCGCCTACCTGAAGGGCCACGGATACCAGGGCATCTCTCTCCCGGAGGTCGTGCGGCCGGACTGCCCTCTGCCGCCGCTGCCCGTCGCGATCACCTTCGACGACGGCTACCGGTGCTTGTATGAGGAGGCGTTCCCGGCGCTGGCCGAAGTGGGCTTCGGGGCGCTCGTGTTTCTGGTAGCAGGAGCGTTCGGCGGCGCCAACACCTGGGAGCAGGCGGTGGGGGACGTGGCCGAGCCCCTGCTCGACCTGGGCCGGATACGGGAGATGCAGCAGGCCGGTATTCAGTTCGGCTCCCATACCATGGGGCATCCGCGCCTGACCGAGCTGCCGCCCGACGCCGCCCGGCGAGAGATACTGGAATCGCGGAGCCGGATCGAGGATCTGCTCCAGACGCCGTGCCGGGCCTTCGCCTATCCATATGGCGACTGGGACGCGCCGGTGCGACAGTTCGTGGCGGAGGCTGGATATGAGGTCGCCTGCACCACCCGGCGGGCCGCCGCCCGCCGGACGGATGATCCCCTCGCGCTGCCGCGGATCAACATCCGGCGCTACAACGTCACAGCCCGCTTTGCCCACAAGCTGTGGCGGGCGCGGCGGGCGCGGCCGTGATGGAACCACTGCGAATCGTTCAGTACATCACACCCTCACAGATCGGGGGCGCGGAGATCCACGTCACCGCACTCGCCGACAGGCTGCGCGCGCGCGGACATGAAGTGACTGTCGTCTGCCCCCGAGGCAGGCCGCTGGTCGCGGAGTTGGTGGCGCGGGGGATGCCCGTGCTGACGCCTCGCACGTTCGGCAAGTTGGACCCCGTCATGCTCGTGCGGCTGATCCGGTGGCTGCGCCGGAACCGGGCGCAGGTGATCCACACCCACCTCTCCACCGCCAGCCTGCTTGGGAGCACGGCCGCTCGCATCGCCGGCATACCGGCAGTCGCTACCGTGCACGGACTCAACACCCGCACCTGTTTCAACTGGGCCCATGCCATCATCGCGGTCTCCAACGCCGTGAAGCAGCACCTGGCCGCCCAGGGAATGCCGGCCGATCGGATCACGGTTGTGCACAACGGCGTCGATCTCAGGACGATGTCCCGCGCCGACGAGAGCGCTTCGGTGAAGCAGAGGTGGGGCCTGCCCAGGGGCGCGCCGGTGCTCATAACTGTCGGTCGCCTGACGCGCGAGAAAGGCCACCGCGATCTCCTCGGGGCGCTGTCCAGGCTTGCACAGGATTCCCGCTGGCGCGAGGTGCGTCTGCTGGTTGTGGGCGCAGGAGCGCTGGCCTCTGCGCTGAAGCGGGAGACGCGGCAGCTTGGGCTCGGCGAGCGGGTGATCTTTGTCGGATTCCAACGCGACATTCTGCCGTTTCTGCAAGCAGCGGACATCTTCGTTCTGCCGTCGATTCAGGAAGGACTGTCGCTGTCAGCCCTGGAGGCGATGGCGTTGGGGAGGCCGGTAGTCGCCTGCCGGGTGGGAGGGACACCCGAGGTGGTGGTGGACGGGCAGACCGGTCTCCTGGTCTCCCCCGGACGCCCCGAGGAGCTTGCAGGCGCCCTGGAGCGGCTGCTTGCGGACCCGGAGCAAGCCCGGGCGATGGGCGCAGCCGGCAGGCGCCGAGTCAGAGAGGCCTTCGACTTTGAGCAGATGGTGACCAAGATAGAGGAGGTCTATCGCAGCTTGATCGCGCGCCACGCCCCGCCGGCTTGACGCACGGCCCACGGCGAAGCTATACTCGACTCAGGGTCGAGCGGCACATTCCGACGGAGGGGTGTCCGAGCTGGCCTAAGGAGCGCGACTGGAAATCGCGTAGGGGGCTAATCACTCCCTCGTGGGTTCAAATCCCACCCCCTCCGCTCTCCCCGTGAGCTACAGAATATCGCCAGAGCTTCCGTCGATGTTTACGCCCCCTTGTCGTCGAACCGCACCGCCCTGGTGTCCTCCTCCATCCCCGTCCGGACGGTGAGCGGGCCGTAAAGCTCCGGCCGCCGCGTTTTGATCCATCTGCTGCCGGTGCTCTCCACAAGAAGGGAGGCGTCGAGGTCGGCGATCACCATGTCATCTCCCGCCTTCCACGTCTCCGCGAGTATCCGCCCGTAGGGGTCTATGATCATCGCGTTGCCGGTGCGGATCTCGTCGTCATCAACCCCCACCCCATTGCTGAAGATAAGGAACATCCCGTTGTCGTGCGCCCGCGTCGGCAGCCACCGCAGCAGCCACCCGCGCCCCTTCGGCCCCTTGAACTCCGTCTCGATCCCCTCCGGGTCGGCCTCCCGGTTGTCCCACAGCTTCCGGTCAACCAGGCCCATGATGTGGGGGTTCTTCGAGGCGCACCCGCCGGTCTGGTGCGGGGCCAGCAGTATCTCGGTCCCCTGAAGCGCGGTGATCCGCACATTCTCCCCGAGGTTGTTGTCGTAGCACGTCAGCACCCCGGCGCGACACCCGTGCGGCGTATCGAACACCGTGAACTCGGACCCCGAATCCATGTGCTCGCTGATGAAGCAGTGCAGCTTCCGGTGCCGCCGGAACTCCCCGTCCGGCATCGCCACCACGTATGTGTTGTACAGCTTTCCATCCTCCGCCTCCTCGACCAGGCCCGCCCCCACCGTCATCCCGTGTCGCTTCGCCACCTGCATCAGCGCCTGCGAAGACGGACCATCGAACACCGGCTCCGCCAGCTCCCCCAGGTCCTCCCGGGAGAGGCGCCGCATGAACCAGTAGCCCGTGATGCAGCACTCTGGAAACACGATGATCTCTACCTTCAACTCCGCGGCTTGCTCGGCGAACCCCCCGATCTTCGAGAGATTCGTCTGCTTGTCCCCTGCCGCATGCTCGAACTGCACCGCCGCAACGCGGATGTTTCTCATTTGCCTCCCTCCCGCTCGTTACATCGGGTCGCCCTGGAAGACCGACGCATGTTGAATTCCTGCGCCTTCGCTCCTGCTCCTGCCTCGCATGCCCCGTCCCCCGCCCCGGCCAGGTGACGCCTCCCTGCTCGTCGAAGCTCCATCCCGGAGACCTAACAATGATGACCCACCGCGACCGCGTCCTCACAACACTCCGGCACGAGGAGCCCGACCGCGTCCCCATAGACCTGGGTGGCACTGAATCCTCCGGCATGACCGCGGTCGCCTACAATGCACTCAAGCGCCATCTCGGCCTGCCCGAGGGCTGCCGTGTCTTCGAGCCATACCAGCACGTCGCCTTCATCGAGGAGCCGATCAAAGACCGCTTCGATGTCGCCACCTATCCCGTGATCTTCGAGCCCCGCCGCTGGCGCGTCGGCCGCCTCCCCGACGGCAGTCCCTGCGAGCTCCCCGCCGGCTGGAACACAGTTGTCAGAGCTGACGGCTGCGAGGAAGTCCTCGACCGCGAGGGCAACGTCATCGGCCGCCGCGCCGCCTCCGGCCACCACTTCGACCCCGTCAACCCGCCTCTCGCAGCCATCGAGTCTCCCGCCGACCTCGCCAACCATCGCAATGCTATCGCCCGCTTCGACTGGCCTCAGTTCGCCGACGAAACCGGCGAACAGCTCGCCCACCGCGCCCGCGGCCTCCGCACCCAGTCCGACCGCGCCGCCGTCCTCAACTTCCAGGCCCACCTCCTCGCCGCCGGCCAGATCCTCCGCGGGTTCGAGAGCTTCATGTCCGACCTGATTCTCAACCCGGCCCTCGCCGACGCACTCCTTACAGAACTCGTGGACGTCTACTGCCAGCGCGCCGACTCGCTCTTCTCCCACCTCAACGGACTCATAGATGTCGTACTCGTGAATGACGATCTGGGAATCCAGCAGGGCCCCATGCTCTCCCCCGGTCTCTACCGCAAGCGCATCAAGCCCCACCAGCGCCGCCTCTTCTCCCACCTGAAATCCCGCAGCGGCGCCTTCCTTCTCCTCCACTCCTGCGGCTCCATCCGCTGGGGCCTCCCGGACCTCATCGAGATTGGCGTTGATGCCATCAACCCCGTCCAGGTCTCCGCAGCGGGCATGGACTCCGCTCAGCTAAAGCGCGACTTCGGCCGCGACATCACCTTCTGGGGAGGCGGCTGCGACACTCAGCACACCCTCAGCCGCGGGACTGAGCACCAGGTCAGAGATGAAGTGAAGCGCCGCATCACCGACTTCGCCCCCGGCGGCGGCTTCGTCTTCAACCAGGTCCACAACATCCAGCCCGAGGTGCCACCCCAGAACGTCGTCGCCATGCTCGAAGCCGCCGCCGAGTTCGGGTCATACTAGAGCGCATTTCATAACCCCAGATGGCGGTTATGAAACAGCTTCTAGCGCTACAGCTTCCCCAACTCCTCCTTCAGGAACTTCGCCGCCGTCACAATGTCCGCCGCCGGGTCCTCCCCCACCTCTCGCTCGATCGTCAGATAGTCATCGTACCCGATCTCCCGCAATGCCCGCAGGTACTCCGGCCACGGCACCTCCCCCTCGCCCAGCGGCACCTCCCCACGGTTCGGCCCCGGCCCGATCCCATCTTTCGCGTGGGTGTGAGAAATCAGGCCCGCCAGATCGTACGCTCCCTGCACTGGGTCGAACCCGTTCATCACCATGTTC
>JAUVSA010000006.1 GCA_030597345.1 Bacillota bacterium | reverse complement strand
CGCCTCCTGCCCGTGCTCACAGGTGGCCCTCGCCATGTGGCTGCGCGAGCGACCTCCTGCGACACAGACGCACACGCGCTCCTACACCAAGTATACCCGCTCCCCAGCGCGAGTATAGCCCCCGTGGCAGCATCATGTCAATAACCTCGGCCCCCGGGGTGTGACCGCAGAGTATTGGTCTCCCAGAATTGCTGCGCGCCAGCCTATGGCGCGAGTCACCCCGTAGCAGCGACATTCTTGTCACGATCACCGGTCTTTGAACGAGTCGGCACAAGAATGTGCCTGCTACGGGACGTGACTGCAGCCAAAGAAAAAGGGCCACACCTTGGCCAACCGCGCGGACCGCGCGGCTCCCGTCACTTGGACGGGGCCGAAAGGTGAGGCGGCAGACCGGGGGAGTCTGCCGCCTCGTGGTGGGGTGGGGTTTGGGGTGGGGTTAGCCTTCCACACCTTCCACATATGAGGACTCGCCACTGCGAGCCAATTTCACTTCACTGCACAGCAGTATAGCGGTCCTGGGCAGACGTGTCAAGGGCTCCCGCGGAATTATTTCCCGAAGGCCCCGACCGCCGCTGACCTGCCCCTGTGACTCCTGCCGCCCCTTGTTCTGGGCCTCCCTCCTGCGATATACTGTTATGGAAGGGGAGAGTACGGTTATGGGCGCGCGTAAACCCACCAGCTCGCCGCCCAGGCGCGCGGGCCGCATCCCCAGGTCTTGGATGTCAGCTCTCGGCCACCTCGCGCTGCTGGCCGCCGTCGGGGCCACCCTGAGCCTGACCTACCTGCTTTTCGTCGTTCTCTCGGGCACCCTCGCCTACGACATCATCGCCGGCACCGCTCTCCAGCAGATGACCCGCAACGTCGACCTCGCCAGGACCATCTTCCTGTGGTCCCTCTGGATCGTCGTCGCAGCCTCTATGATCCGACACTACAGCAGCGATTCCGTCGGGTTCGCGGTGCTCCTCGCCGGGTTGGGCTGCTGGGCTATCCTGCCCTTCCTCATCGGCAACCGCATCTCCGAGCACAGCACCGCGTTGATCGACCTGGGCTACTCCCTCGCCGCAGCTTTCCGCCTCCACGGGGTGGCGCTCATGGTGGTGGGATCGCTGCGCCTGGTGGTCGCTCGACTCATCCTCGTGTCGCGTCCCGCGGGCGCGGCCGGCAGGCTCCGCCTGCTCGGCCCCGAGGCCCGCGAGATCGCCGCCTACCGGGCCTCTCAGAAGCCTTCAGCGATGCGCCGTTGCTGGGAGCTCCAGTTCTGCCGCAGCAGCCTGAGGAACAACTGTCCGAGGTTCCTGGAAGGTGTCTCCTGCTGGAAGAGAGGCAGCGGGTGCTACTGCGACCAGGGCCTTGCCACTCGTCTCCTCAGTGAAGTCGGCGCCCGGGCGCGCGTCGAGGTCGCGGAGGAACTCGATGCCGCCCAGCGTCGCGGCGAAACCGTCTCCGGGCCTCGCAGAGCCGCCGCGAAAGAGAAGCGCGCCAAGCCGCCCTGCGGCGAATGCCCCATCTACCTCGACCACCAGACCTATAAGTACCGCGTGGTGTCCTGGCTCGCCTATCCGGCCGCGGCCGCCATCGTCGGCTTCTTCGTCGCTCCTATCCGATACAGCTACGAGTGGGTGCAATACAGGCTGGGAGATATGCTGGGCCAGCTCCAGGTTCTGCCCCAGCACACTATCCCTGGCACCGCATTCGACACTTGGCTCTCGGCCGAGAACGTGATGGTGGTCTTGATCGGGATCTTCGTCGTCGGCGTCCTGCTGCAGCTCACCGAGGTCGTCATCTTCCGACTCAAGTGGTAGCCTGGCCGCAGCCGGCTCCACCGCGTACCGCTCTGCTATCCCCCCGCAGGGCGCCCGCCGGCAAGGAAGGGATAACCGCGGGCCTGGGATCAGCGGCCCCGTAAGCTCTCCAGCAGCCGCGCCGCGCGCGTGTGTCCGGGCTCCACTTCGAGCGCCCGTGTCAGCGCCGCGATGGCCTCCTCCGTCCGCCCTGACTTCGCGTGCAGCAGACCCAGCTCGTAGTGCGCATCCCCAAAGTCGGGCTGCAACTCCGCCACCCGAGTCAGCTCCTGCCGCGCCAGATCGTCCATCCCGCCCAGCTTATAAGCGATCGCAAGATTGTAGCGCGCCGAGGTATCGTTCGGATTGGAGGCGATCGCCCGCCGAGCGTCGTCGATCATCTGGTCGATGGCGCTGGGCTCGCTGGACCGCAGCGAGGCCCCGCAGTTGCCGCAGTAGTTCGCCTCCTCCGACACTTCACGCCCGCAGCTCGGGCATTGCCGCATCGCCCACCATCCTTCGCCGCCCCCCACCAGCGCCTCCGCCGACGCGGGCAGCACTTGCTTGGCATCCAACAGCCGTCCTCTATGTTAGCACAGCGTCACGCTGGTGCACAACGGCGAGCGGGCCCTCGCGTTGACGCCCCCCCTCCCCTATGTTATGATACCCGCGCCGGGGCGTAGCTCAGCTTGGCTAGAGCGCGCGGTTCGGGACCGCGAGGTCGGCAGTTCAAATCTGCCCGCCCCGACATCTCCTGCTTCAGGACACAGGGGCGAAGGCCTGCCATGAGGGATGCCGCTAACGTGAGTCCGATCCTGAAGGCGACCGAGACGGGCGCAGCAGTGCCAAGCGCGGCCCACCGCGGGAGGCACGGAAACACCGTGCCCTTCGCGCGCGCATCTCGCATCTTCATCCTGGCTCTCCTCGGCGCCGCGCTGCCCAGTGGGTGCGGGCGCGAGCAGACTCCTTCTGTCCTCCCAACCGTCCACCGCGACCCCAATGTGCTCGTCGCCTATGTAGCGTGCAGCTTGGTCCCGGCGATGGAGGTCGCGCGCGCGCAGTTCGAGTCCGAGTACGAGGGGAAATCCGTAACCATCGACAGCGCCCAGCCCTCCGAGCTGATGGATCGCATTCGCTCGGGCGCCGTCCCGGATGTTCTCATCTGTCCCGGTGACGCCGAAATCGGCGTCCTCGAGCGCGAAGGGTTCCTGGACCGAAAGACCCGGCAGCCGATCGCAAGCCTCCGCCTCGCCATCGCCCTTCCAGCCGACAGCTCCGCCGACATCAGCAGCTACCGCGACCTGGCCTCTTCGCAGATCACCTCGATCACTATGTCAACTTTCGGCATTACCTCCCTGGGCACAGATGCCAAACAGGCGCTCGAGCGAGCCGGCGTCTGGTCCGAAATACAGAACAAGCTAATCCTCCAGGCCACTCCTCTGGAGGCCGTGCAGCTGGTGGCCGAGGGAGAGGCGGACGCCACCTTCGTCTACGACCCCTGCTTCCTCCTGCAGACTGACAGCGAGATCCCATTCGACTCTCTGAGGATCGTATCCCCCGAAGACGCCGACGCTGAGCGATCACGCCACGTGCTCATCGTGGTGCACAAGCGGAGCCCCAACCTCCTGTTGGCCCAGCGCTTCATTCGACTGGTGTCGGATGAGCCGATGAGGTCGGTCCTGACGGGGGTCGGACTCCCCACCGCTCCGGCGCCGCAGGCCGACGGAGAAGCACCGGACTAGGTGTGTCCCGAGCTAGAATCCCGTCAGCCCGAGTGGGCCCCGCCGCTCCCCTACTGCTCCGAGGACTCCGCCCGCCGCCTCACCTCGCGGCCCGCCAGTAAGCCGCTCGCCGACGCCTGAACCAGACCCCTGGTCACCCCGGCGCCGTCGCCCACCGCAAACAGGTTCCGCACCTCCGTCTCCAGCCTCTCCGTCAGATGGGGACGGGCCGAGTAGAACTTCACCTCAATGCCGTAGAGCAGCGTATGCCGCGAACCGATCCCCGGGGCGAACCGGTCCAGCGCCTCCAGTGCCTCCAGGATGCTCGACAGATATCGGTGGGGCATGGCAAAGCTGAGATCGCCCGCCGTCGCGGTCTCCAGCGTGGGCCGGACTAACCCTCGCGCGACCCGCTCTGCCGTGGAACGCCGCCCCGCACGCAGATCCCCCAGCCGCTGGCAGATCACCCCATCGCTGATCAAGTTCGCCAGCCGGGCGAGATACCGGCCATATCCGATGGGATCTTGAAATGGCTCTGTAAAACGAGTGCTCACGAGGAGCGCGAAGTTAGTGTTCGCCGTCCGCTTTCCCGCGTAGCTGTGGCCGTTGACGGTGATGACCTCTTCGTTCTCCTCTGTCACCACCTCGCCGTACGGGCACATGCAGAACGTGCGCACCCGGTCATCGAAGCTCTTGGAGTAGAAGATCAGCTTCGACTCGTATGCCGTCGCCGTGACCTCGGCCATCACCTCCGCAGGCACCTCTACCCGCACCCCCACATCCACCGGATTGTCCTCCCGCTCCAACCCCAGCCGGGCCGCCTCCTCCACGAACCAGTGAGAGCCCTCCCGGCCCGGCGCTACGATCACGTAATCGGCCCGATACCGCTTTCCCGCCGCCATCTCCACCCCCGACGCCACCCCCCGGGTGGCCAGAATCTTCGCCACCGCCTCCCCCGCGTGAACCTCCACATTCTCGCCCAGCGCGCGCCGCATCTCCCGCAGCACCATCGGACACCGGTCCGTGCCCAGGTGTCGAATCCGCGTGGCGACGAACTTCAGGTCGGCCCGCGTTGCCCGCGCCGCCAACTCCGACATCGCGTCTTCGTCTCCCCCATAGACCTCCTCCGGCGCCCCGACCCGCAGCCACATTCCGTCCACCTCGGCCGGCAGGCGATCCACCTCGGGGCGCGGCAGATAGCTGGTCAGTTGCCCTCCTACCTCGGGCGATAGCGTGAGCTTCCCATCCGAGAAGGCGCCGGCGCCTCCCCATCCGGAGAGCAGCCAGCGCGCATCCCGCGCCTTGCCTTTCCTCCGCGCGTTCGCAAGCCGCGCGTCGATATCCGGGCCCTTCTCGAAGATGCGCACCCTCACCCCTGGCACGTCCGACAGCGCCAGTGCGGCAAAGATCCCTGCCGGACCCGCACCCACGATCGCCACTTGCTTCCGTCCCGCCATCAGGCCGCATCCTCCACCCGCCGCCGGAGTCCCTCCAGCGTCTCCTGAGCATTCCGGGCGACCAGCTTGTGCAGCAGCTTCTTGATCAGAGGCCCTATCAGAGGCACATTATACTCGTAGACGATGGTCAGGCGCACCTGCGTGCCTTCCCCCGCTGCCGCAAACGCCCACTCCCCCTGATAGCGATCCCAGTCACCCGAAATCAGCCGGAACTGGCAGCGAAGCGCGGTGTCGTCCCACACGTCCTCCTCCACCCAGCGAATGGTCCGCCTGAACTCCGGCACCAGCCCCACCCACTCGCTCACCGTCCGGTTCCCCTCCCGCGATCGGATACTCACCGCCTCCACGTTCGGAAGATAATCCGGGAAGCTCTCCACCTCCTTGGCCAGCTCGTAAACGCGTTTCGGCGGGGCCGCGATCACAATCTCGGAGCTCACTTCGGGCACCTGTGCCTCCCCCACTCGGAATTCGCGCCGCGGCCAAGGCCGCGGCGCTGATCCGATTGTAGGCTACTGCCGAGGGGCTGTCAACGACCGTCGTCAGGTGCTCGCACCCACCTTGTCCAACACCTGCCGAACCCGACGCACCAGGTCCCTCGGCTGGAACGGCTTTATCACATAATCACTCGCCCCGGCACTCAGGCTCGCCTCGATGAAGTCCGGCTCCGTCCGAGCGCTCACAATCACGATCTCGATATCCGCCGTGGCCGGATCAGCCTTGATCTCGCTGCACACCGGAACGCCCCCCAGCTCCGGCATGCTGATATCAAGCAGCACCACATCCGGCTGTGCCGCTCGGATCAGATCCAGGCCGGATCGGCCATCATCGGCTTCGAGAATCGCGTATTCATCCCCTAATAGGGTCAGGCTGTCGCGCATCAGCCTGCGAGCCGACGGGTCGTCGTCTACTATCAATACTGTTGCCCTCGCCATCTGCCTCCGCTCTCTCTTCACTGGGGCCGCCAACCCCTACGATCACCTCCGGCAGCGACTGCTCGCGCCGGGGTGTCGCAGCGGGCACTGTGAAGTTGATGGCCGCCCCAGTTCCGTCGCCGTCATCTACCCACACCCGCCCCCCGTGCATCTCGATCAATGCCCGTGCAACCGCCAACCCCAGACAGTTCCCACTGGATGCCCTCTCGGTCACCATTGCCGCGGCAGGGCCGAATAGAGGCAACATCTCATCTTCGCGCAGTTCCATGCCGGGTGCGCCGATGCTCACCAGTATCTCCTCTGGGTCCTCTCCCTCCGGCCGCACCTGCACTGAGACTCTCTCCTCCCCCGAATGCTCCAGCGCGTTGTACAGGATCCTGGAGATCGCCTGCTCCATCTCGTTCCGGTCCGCCCACGCGCTCGGCGTTGCGGGCTCCACCGCGACCGCCACGCGCTCTCGATCCGCCGGCTTGTCCAAGTTGTTCACCGCCGACTCGATCATCTCCGGAAGGCTCGCCACTTGCTGCCGAAGTGTGAACTGCCCATCGTCGATCCGCGTGATGTCCAACATGTCCTCGATCATGCGGGCCAGATGCTGCGCCTGCTCTCGGATTACCGTGAGGTACTCCTGTTCCCGCTCCGCATCCACCTTCTGCTCTTGCTCGTACAGAAGCTGGCTGAATCCAACGATGGCCGTGAGAGGAGTCCGGAACTCGTGCGATACTCGCGAGAGAAACTCCGTCTTCGCCTCCATTGCCTCTTGATAGTGCTTCGTCAGCCGCTGGTGCGCCCCGTGCTCCCGTGCCAGCACCACGAAGAAAGCGGCCAGCAACCCCGCAGAGGCCGCGAAGGTCACCACCCGCGAGATGACCGTTGTGTTGATCGACGTCTCCGGGTGCTCCAGTATTCCCACCAGCAGGTAGCTCATCGCCGATAGGATGCACGTGCCCACCGCGTCGCGGAAATTCAGCCGGACGCTGGCGTGAAGAATCGGAAGGTAATACAGCAGGTAGTACTCACTTCTGATGCCGGAGTGCGTGTGGATCAGACCCGTGATCAGGGCGACGTCCACCGCCAGCATCGCCAGCGTGACCCGTCGCATCTCGCAACGCGCCCAGGGGAGGAATGTGGTGACCAGAACGTAGGCCGCGCCGACGCTCATTACCAGATCGAAGGACGCGCTCCGACCATTCCCATCCATCCGGGCCATCACGAAAACAGTAATCAGGATGAGGCACCGCAGGCCCGCCGCGACCTTCTCCCTCGATGCAGCCCCGGGGATGAGCATCGCGCGGACATCGGAACGAGCGCGCATCGGCCGACTCCAATTCTATGTGTGCGCACGCGGCCGGACTACGCCCATGGCCGCTACACCATCCCGCTCTATTCCATATTTCCGCGGCCGATGTGAGGATTCGAGACTCCGACAGCACCGAGGAGAGGAATGAGTCCAGCTAGATCGGCTTTGCGTAACCCAGGCTCACCCGGCTCTCTCGCTGTCCATGCTGCGATTCGCCCTCATCCCACCCATAGCCCAGCTTCACATGCACCCGATGCTCATCGCTCACACGCACCGAGTACAGCAGGCTCACGCTCGTGTGATTCCGTGTCCCACCCTCCCACCTGCCCCAATCGTGAGTTACCGTCGCCTCCACCTGCTCCCGTTCCGACAGTCGGCCCCACAAGCCCAGACTCATCCCCTCCCGGCGTCCCCCCTCAGGGGACAGGCTGGTCTCCGCTCGGTATCCGCCCCGAACCACCAACCCGCGCCAGAGCGGGGCCGCGATCTCCAGCATGTTCCTCCGCACGGACTGCGGGCGTCCCTTCTCTTCCCCCTCCGTCCCCTCCGGGTGTTCCTGGTAGACGAGCTGCAAGTGATACCGGCGCCCCACCATGCGGCGGTGCGCGAAGGTCAGTGTATCGACTCCCCCGTCCGCGCCTCCTCGCCGCTGCTTCATCGAGATTCGGTATCCGGCGAACGGTATCTCCGCCCACTCCGGCGCGCTCGGGACCAAGTACTCCTCCGCGTCCGAGAACTCGTGCGCCCCGGATATCCCCTGCGCCCACTCCGGGAGCTGCCCCGTCGGCGCCTCCACCGAGCAGCTCGTCACAGAGAAGTCCTGGTCCACGTCTCGCCACACCCGCTTCTCTGCTTCCAGGCGCACTCTCCCCCACTCGTGCCTCAGCGCCATCTGCCGCGCCCATCCCGCTGCCCCAGCCGGCCGCCGCTCCGAGACGGCCCCGACACTGAGACTGGTCTTGGACCCCAGCTCGGCTGCCAGCTCACAGCTCGACTTCACCGTCGCCTCCGGGGCTGTGATGGTACCCCCCACCTGCTCCTGGCGCTCCGCGCTGAGCTTCAGACGAGGGCCGAGCGATCGGTCGACGTGAACCCGCGTCGTGCGCGCCAGCCGGTCCGCCGATCCCTCACCCCGCGTCTCCTCGAAACCGGCCTCCACATTCGTTCTCCCCTCCCCCGCGCCGAGGGCGCCCGTCAGCGCCCACTTTCGTCGCCGCGTAAACCGAGCCCCGTCTCCTCGTGCTGTGACCTCCTGGCCCTCCAGTCTTCCCGTGCTCCCGCCGGCCCCAAGCCCTGTGCTCAGCTTCAGTGTCGACTCCCGGGCCCCTCCGCTTCCCTCCGGGGCCAGCTTCTTCACCGCTGCCGACAGTTCCGCGCCCGGGGCCAATCGCAGCAGCATTCCGACGCTCTGCGTCGTCTGCCCCGGGCCCCGGTCGGATCCCTTGGCTGTGTAGTCCGCATTCAGTTGCAGCCGAGCGGTGGGAGCCAGAGTCAGATGCGCCTCCCGCACCCGTTCCGTCTGCTCCTGACCCCCGTTCCTCTTCTCGATTGAGGTGAGACCTAGACGGAGTCCGTCGCGCCCCCCACTCCCGAACTGGGACTCGAACGCGACCGCCCGCTGCCGCCGTCTCGTTCCGGGTTTCCCGAGCCCCTCCGCCCACTCTTCGCTGTGCTCTGCCATGCTGGCAGTCAGTTCGCTGCCGGACACCGGCTCCCACCGCAGCGTGTGGTCTGTGTCAGTCGTCGTCAGGCCCTGCTTCTCGTCCCCGGGCCGCGCGTTTTTCAGTGCGTTGTGGTGTGAGCTGAGGAAAAGCCCCGGTGCCAGGCTCAGCCCGGCCTCGAACTCCAGCGTACGTGTGCCGCGGGCCTCGTTCAGCATCTCCGCCTGCTCGCCGAAGGCGGCCTGCTGCCCGTCGCCAGTAGGAGCAAATCTGGACCCCACCGCCAGCATGTTCCCTCCCAGCTTCAGCGCCCCCATCCCGTAGGAGAAGCGATAGAGAGCGGCCTCGTGCTCGCTTGCCCCCCCGGCCCTGCCTCCCCCGCGCCCGCCCGACCAACTCTCCCGCCCGGTCCCCCACTCCTGCAGGGCATTCCCGCCCCGCGAGGGGCCCTGCCCCAGCAGCTCACTCGTTGCGGAGAAGAAGCCGACCTCGACCTCTCCGCCACCCCCGAGGGTCAGCCGCAGCCGCCCCGGCATCAAGCCGCCTCCATCCTCGGTCCCTGCGCCGCTTACGCTGCGCCATCCCGGGGAACCGCTCAGGCCATCCAGCAGGGGATCCGGCTCCTCCTCTGACTGGTAGCTCGCAGGACCGCTGCTCCCCGTCAATGCCCACGCCGAAGTCTGCACCACAAGGAGGCCCCAAAAGACGAGCGCCGCTGCCAACGCGGCGGCGGCGAACACAGAACGATCCTGGATTTGGGCTCTTCCTCTGCGACTCACTGCATCTCGCCCTTTATGGCTCCATTCCACAGAATGGAGGGCCTCGCACCGGCCCGTCTGCCCTATACCAAGGGCGCCATGTACACGCTCACCCGATCTCCTACTGGCGCCCTCGCCGAATCCGGCCGCGAATCGCTGGATTCCTCGCGCCGCTCCTCTGCCCCTGGCGCGGCCGCCGGACTTTCGTGCCCTGGCCCGCTCATGCTCACCCCGCTCGGCAGCCGGGCCCACATGCTCTCCGACTCCAGCGTGGCAAAGCGCTCGCCCGCCAGCTCCAGCGCCAGTCTGATCTCGCGCTCATACAAGGCATCGCCCACCGCCTCGGAAGCACTGGTCGCCACTGCCCTAAGCGTCCGCAGCGCCGACGGCAGTGGCACCTCCGGCTCTGGCGCTGTCGCAATCATCGGAGTCGGCGCCGGTCCCCGCACGAGAACTGCCGTCGGGGGTGTCTCCCGCCGCCGTCGCGGCTCCCCCGCCCTCTCTGCCGGGCTCACCGGAGCAGCGGCCAGCGCGACCTCGACCTCCTCTACTCCCGCCGGCAGCGGCGCCACCTCAGAGAGCACATCTCCGCGCGCGGCAACCACCGCCGGTGGACCGATAGGTGTCTCTCGCTCTTCCGCAACCACCACCGCTCGCGGCGCTCCTGGCCGCTCCGCGTTCGGTCCCAGCCAGAAGAGAGCCCCCACCGCCGCCGCCACCGCTGCCGCCGCCAGGGCCGGACGCCACCGCGCCACCCATACCATCTCCCGTGGCCGCAGCCGCCGCGCGGCCGCCACCACCTCCCTCACCAGCGGCGGCGATTCCACGGTTCCCAGCGACTGCACCAGACGCCTCGCCGCACAGAGAGTCGCCAGCTCGGAGCGACACCGGTCGCAGGCACTCAGGTGACACCGCAGCACGACCGCCGCGCCCACCCGCAGCGACCCGTCCAGGTGCTCGTGGATCAGCGGAAGTGCCTCCCGGCAGCTCACATCCCTCGCCCACTCCGCCGCCACCCGCTCCTCCACCCTGTCGCGAAGCTCGGCCGGCGCGGCCACCGCCTCCAGCGCCTGCACAGCCGACACCGCTCCCTGCACCTTCGCCAGCGCCGACGCACACCGCGGGCACGCGCGCAGGTGCTCCTGCACAGCGGGGATTCTCGCGGGCGCCGTCTCGCCGTCTGCGTACTCGGTGAGTTCAATTCCCGACAGGTGTCTCAGGCCCATGATGGCGTCTCACCGCGCGCTCTCGCGCGCATCCAGTCCATTTGACACCCACAGGAGCTACTAGTCGCGGCCCTCCCCCACCCGTTCTTGTCTACAGATCGTCGAGATCGACCTGGGTCTCCGGAGCGGACTCCTCAGGCTCTCCCGGCGACTCCGGCTCGTTCGCCGCCACCAACACCGAGTCAGTCGCAAACAGAGGCGCCTCCGCCCGCAGCCCGAGGGCAACCGCATCGCTCGGCCGTGCGTCCACCGTCACCACTTCCCCATACACCGCAATGTGGAGCTTCGCGTAGTAGACGCCGTTCCACAGGTCGTCGATCACTACCTTGACAATGCGCCCGCCCAACTGCTCGACCAGATCCCGCACCAGATCATGGGTCATCGGGCGTCGCTCTCTCTTTGTCCCCCGGCCCACGACACTCCAGATCGCCATCGCCTCGCACGGCCCGATCACCATCGGGAGCTGCCGTTCCTCCTCCCCCCGCAGTATCAGGAGGTACTGCGTATCCGAGTTCCGGCCCAGCCGCCAGACTTTGACCGGCACTTCCGCCATGACCCATTCCTCGGCGCCCGAAGACTTTTCGCCTACTCTCGCAGCTCCGGGTGCCACCACACGAAGCTGAACAGCTCTTCCACCCTCGCGTCCAATCTCTCCTTCGCCTTCGCCACCTCTCGGGCACTCCCCTCTGCCCTCAGCGCCAGTTGCCGGCCCCCCTCCTCCGAATGCATGTCACATCGCACACGCACCTCCGAGATCAGCTCGTGCCACGTCGCCGCCTCCCCAGCCAGAGCCACCGCCACTCGCTCGATACCCGCGCGCGTCGCCGACGCCACCAACACCCGCGGCATCAACAGCCGCACCATCACACGGGCCTCCGTCGGATCAATCTCCACAGAAACGACCTGGCAGTTCGGGTCGATCGCCCGCGCCCTCACCCCGAGCTCTTCCGCCAGTCCCCCCTCGAGCAAAGCCAGCCCGTCCGCAAACCGCGCCAGCGCCCGGCTCCCCTCTGCCGCCCGCTCGGCCGCCGGCTGCGCCGGCGCCGCTCCCGGCCCTGCCACCCCAAAGGCCCCGGATGGTGGCGATTCGCTTCGCGCCTCCGCCGCCGGCTCCCGCGGCCGGCCCACCAGCATCGCGGCCGCCGTAATCAGCAGGATCATTCCCAGCACCGCTGCCAGAATCACGACCCCACGAGGCGCAAGCCGCGCTTCTCGTACCTCTGCTGCCACTCTGGCCAGCCCCCCGCTCAGCTTCTCCCGCGCGCTTGCCACCACGCCCTTCTCCCGCATGGCAAAGACCCGGTCGATCACCGCTTCCAGCTTCTGGCGATCCACCGCACTCCCCGGGTTTCGATCGAGCGCCATCTTGTACCACTCGATCGCGTCCCGCAGCTTCCCCTGATCCCGCGAAATGTCCCCCAGCAGCGAGTATGCTCCCGCGCTGTCCGGATCCCGGCCCAGCACCTCGCTGCACTTCGCCTCTGCCAGCGCCCACTGCCGCCGAAGCCGCAGCACGTTGGCCGTCACCAGCAGCAGATAGATGTCTTTCTGCTCCCCGTTCCCCATCTCCGTCACAGCACCCGCGCGGCCGCACCCCGGACAGAAGGGCGTTCCCTCCTCCAGGGCCTGGCCGCAGTGTCTGCACTTGACTCCCGTAGCGCTCATGGACTGAGAGTCCATCACAACACCTGGTATCCCTCCCCCAATAGTTGTTCTACCCAGGTGGGGCGCGGGTAAACACCTCAGTCCAGACACGGCCTGCCGACTTCGACACCCTCTCCCCTCGCTCGGCCCCCTATGCCCAACGGTCCCTGCGAACCATCTCTCCCAGCGACTTCCGGGGGCGCGGCTCCGGGGCTTCGTCCGCGTACCCCACCGGCGTAAGCGCCACCACCCTGATGTCCTTCGGAACCCCGAGCGCCTTCTTCGCCTTCCCCTCGTCAAACCACCCGATCCAGCACGTGCCCAACCCCTGCTCCGCCGCGGCGAGGATCAAGTGCTCCATTGCGATCCCGATGTCCAGCAGGTAGTACCCCTGCCCTTCCTTCTCCCCGCTATTCGCCGGGTCCGCGCAGGCGGCGATGATGACCGGCGCATGCTCTATCCATTCGTTCCCGGCCCTCGCCAGCGCGTTCTTCACCTTCGCATCCGTCACCACCACGAAAGTCCAGCACTGCCCATTTGCCCACGACGGGGCCAGCCGCGCTGCCTCCAGCACCGCGTCCAGCTTCGCCTGAGGAACCGGATCCGGCCGGTACTTGCGAATGCTCCGCCGCTGCCGCACCACATCCATGAACTCCACTCCTATCACCTCCTCCTTGATGGTGACAACGCCCCGCGCGATTATAGACCACTCCTCTCGCCTGTCAATCCGCTTTCGCTCTCTCGCCCCGCCCATTCGAACGAACAGCCTCGGCCGACCCCCTGGGGGGCAGCCCAGGAGGCATCCACACGCTCGGACAGACAGGACTCCTCCCCCCTTCCGTCGAACCCTCTCTCCCGTTGCGGCAGCCTGCTGTATCACCGTCCGGCCTGCCGCGGCGCTGAGGGAGACCGCACCTATGCCAACTGTCGCCGAAATCGCAAAGCGTCTCTCCGACAACATAGAGCAGGTCATCGTGGGCAAGCAAGATGCCGTCCGCGTGGCCATCGTCGCCCTTCTCGCCGACGGCCACCTGCTCATCGACGATGTCCCGGGCGTTGCCAAGACCATGCTCGCCCGTTCCCTCTCCCTCTCCCTCGGCGCAACCTTCCGTCGCATACAGTGCACCCCCGACTTGCTCCCCTCCGACATCACCGGCCTCTCCATCTTCAACCAGAAGACCGGCGAGTTCGAGTTCAGCCCCGGCCCCGTTATGTCCAACATCGTCCTCGTCGACGAAATCAACCGTGCTCCCCCGCGCACTCAATCAGCGCTCCTCGAGGCAATGGCCGAGCGCCAGGTGACCGCCGACGGCGTCACCCGCACCCTCGCCCGTCCTTTCTGTGTCATCGCCACCCAGAACCCCATCGAGTACGAGGGTACCTTCCCCCTCCCGGAGGCCCAGCTCGACCGCTTCCTCCTTCGCATGACCATCGGCTATCCCGATGCGACGGCAGAGAGCGAGATCTTGCTGCGGCTGCAGCTCAGCCACCCCGTGGAGAAGGTCCAACAGGTCGTCGCCACCGACGAGCTCCTCGCCGCCCAGCACCAGGTCCGCCAGATCTTCGTGCACGAGAAGGTGAGGGACTACGTCGTCCGCCTCGTCCAGGCCACTCGATCCCACCCCGACGTCGCCCTCGGCGCCAGCCCCCGCGGCTCCCTGGCACTTCTGCGCTCCGCCCAGGCGCAGGCCGCCTCCGACGGCATCAGCTTCGTCCTCCCCGACCACGCAAAAGCACTGCTGCTGCCCGCCCTTGCCCACCGCCTCATCCTCACCCCGGAGGCCGGACTCGGCGGTCGCACCGCGCGCGGCGCGCTCGCTCAGATCTCACAGCAAGTGGAAGCCCCCGTCGGCGAGGCCTACGCCTCCGAGCAGTCCGGCTAGTCCCAAGCCCTGTCCCCGCCTCCGCAATCGCCGCCGTCGTTCAGTCAGTAGTCCCCCGCGAACCGCCTCCTCCAGCGGGCCCACGCGTCTCCACCTGTGTCTCGTCCGGCACCGCGCTCTGCTCCAGCACCTGCCGTGTGACCCGCCAGATGAATCCCGAAATCCAAACCACGATGTACAGGCCAATCAAAACGAGCGCCAGGTACCCAACACGCCGCACCCAGCGCTCGGCCTTCTCCCCAGGAAGCATCCCGCTCTCCTCACGGGCCGGACTTCAGCTCGTTACCCGACCGCTCTCCTCTCCCCGTACCCTCAGGACGCAGGCACCAGCTTCTGGACCCGGTTGTTCCCCCAGTCCGACACGTAGACCGACCCATCCTCTCCCACCGCGACGCTCACCGGGCACTCGAACTCCCCCTCCCCGGTCCCGTGCTTCCCGAATTCCCACAGGAACTCCCCGCCCGGCGTGAACTTCTGAATCCTGTGGTTCCAGAAGTCGGCCACGTAAACGTTGTCCTCCTTATCCACACATACATCGTAGGGCCCGCTGAACTCTCCGGGCTTCTGCCCCGGCTTCCCCCACTTCCCGGCGAACTTGGCCTCGAAGGTATCCTTGCCGTCGACGACAGCGGGGACGATGGCGAAGCGCTGTATTCGGTTGTTCCCCAGATCCGCTACGTAGAGCTTATCCTCACTGTCCACCGACAAGCCGGCGGGATGGCTGAACTGCCCATCCTGTCTGCCGGCCGTGCCCCACTTCATCACGAACTTGCCTCTGGGGTCGAACATCTGAAGCCTGTTGTTGTTGAAGTCCGATACATAGATGTAGCCCCTCGAGTCCGACGCCACCCCATACGCATGTGAGAACTTCCCATCTGCCTCATCATAGCCCCACGGCCCGCCCTGGCCCCCGAATGTCAGCAGGAACTTCCCCTGGGCATCGAACTTCTGTACCCGATGGTTCCAATTGTCTACTACGAAGATATTTCCGACCCGGTCGGTCCACAGCGACCGCGGACACTCCAGCTGCCCCGGCTCCTTCCCGGACTCCCCGAAGCCCCCCACCACATCGCAGTCCGGCCCGGCCCGCAGGATCCTGTCGTTCCACGTGTCGGCGACTAGCAGTTCGCCCGTCTTCCCGATTGCCAGGCCCTCCGGATAACCCAGCGCGCCCATCTTCGGCCCACAGTCCAGCAACTGCGCGGCTACCGTCGGTGGGTTCTCCATGGGGCCCCCACACCCAACCGCAGCCATCCCCATCGCCAACACCAGCAGCGCCGCCAACCGTCCCCTATGCAGACCGGCCATGTGCTTTCCTCCTGCCCGTTTCGGCCCGACTCCGGCGAACACGATTATAGCTCCGCCGCCATCCTGCCGTCAATCGCTCCTACCTCTTACCATCTCCCCCCCGCTACTCCTGCTGGCCTCCTCCTCCCTCTTGCCCTTCTCCCTCTTGACACCGTGGTGTTGCCGGTTGCGGTACGCGGCCAGAGAGAGTAGAATGGCGCATGGAGAGTTGTTACATGGCGGCGATGCAGGGCGGGAAACGAGTATGAACCTACCCTCCCACGAAACGCCTACTGGCGGCGTGTGTTTGTCCCTTCCTGAGGCCCCTATTCCTCCTCCGCGGAGCTCTCAACTCCTGTCATGGGCTCGGCGGCCTGCGGCGGTCGCGATCGCTCTCGGAATCTTGCTCGGAATCTCCGCTCTGCCGGTCAGAGCGGAAACACAGACGTTCTACCCCACTCAAGACACGTACATTACGGAGTACTCCCCAGACGTAGACCACAGCGATGCTGATCTGCTCGCCTCCTGGTTCGACACCTGTCACGCCGAGGGCCCCTGTGACAGAGACGGCGATGGCTACGTCCGAGGTTCGCCCCTGCTCAGCTTCGACTTGTCAGCCATACCGCTTTGCTCGACCATCACCTCCTGTGAGCTTCATCTTGAGTGTTCGCTCGTCGCTTATCCTGGCCCTCCTTCCGGACCCGCTGAGGTGCTGACCGCGTTCCGGGTAACGTCTCCTTGGAACGAGAACGTAACGTGGTATTCCAAGCCGAGCTGGACGGATGCCCTGGCCCCGTATGTCACCGTTGGCAGCCGTGGTCCCGTGGTGATGGACCACTCTGATCTTTCGCAGATCGTTCAAATGTGGATGAGCGGCACGACCCCCAACTATGGACTGCTCCTGTGGCTCCAAGAGGGTGGGTTTGACTATTTCAATGTGACGTTCTACAGCAAGGAAACCGCGCCTGAGGCCGATGCCAGGCCGCACCTAACGGTCAGCTATGTCATCACGCAGCCACAGGTCTCTGACACTCCAGATCAGCCCCTCTGCCGCGGAGAGCCGTTCGGTACCTTCGATCTGGACGACTAGGTGACCGACATCGACCACGCTAAAGAGCAACTGAACTGGTCTTACTCTGGGAACAGCAATCTTTCGGTCACCATTGATCCATCGACCCATCTGGCCACGGTGACTTACCCAGGAGACTGGTCCGGGTCAGAGACGGTCACTTTCCGAGCCACTGATCCTGACGATCTATGGGGCGAAGGCCCTGCCACCTTCACCGTCATCTCGGGACCACCCGACCCGCCGACCAATCTTGGGCGCTCGGAGGTGACTCCCACATCCGTCCCTTGGACCTGGCAGGACACCTCCGACCATGAGCAGGGCTTTTACCTTGAGCCAGTGGGGATAGCTGTGCCGGCGAACACCACCAGCAAGACTGAGGCCGGCCTCAGCCCCAACACCTCTTACACGCGCCAAGTCCGCGCCCACAACACCTGTGGCGACAGCGACCTTTCCGACAGCTTCTCCGCTTACACCCTCCCCACTGCACCCGTTGTGAGCTGCGACAAGTCCACCGCCGTCAGTCACCCGGTTGAGACTGACTTCATCTTCACCAACCTGGCGGGGTGGGGGCCGGGCAGCCTCGATCACCACCACTACGCCTGGGACCAGAGCTCGAGCCACACCTGGACCGGCACCGAGTCCACCTGGAACAGCGGGACTTTGGTGCTGACGGACTCCACGACGGGCGACTGGTATCTGCACCTGATGAGCCACAACCCGACCCACGAATCCGGCGGCACGGCGGACTACGGCCCCTACACTGTGGCGCCCGTGTGGCCCCAGGCTACCACCGGTCAGGTCCGCTCCTCTCCCGCTCTGGGTGACCTCGACGGGGACGGGCCGCTCGAGGTCGTTGTTGGCTCCGCCGATGGCAGCGTGTATGTCTGGCGCGCGGACGGCAGGCTCGCGCCTGGCTGGCCGAAAGCGGCGGGCGGCGAAGTGCATTCCTCTCCTGTGCTGGGTGACCTCGACGGCGACGGACTCTTCGAAGTCCTTGTCGGCTCCGCAGCTGGCAACGTATATGCATGGCACGCAGACGGCACCCCGGTAACAGGCTGGCCCCGGCCCACAGGCGGCTTGGTCCACTCCTCTCCTGCACTGGGATACCTGGATGGTGACAGACTGCTTGAGATAGTGGTCGGCTCGCACGACGGGAAGGTCCACGCCTGGCACGGAGACGGATCGGTTGTAGCCGGCTGGCCGCAGAACTCCGGCCAGGTGTACTCGTCTCCCTCCCTGGGCGACCTCGACGGCGACGGCTCGCCGGAAGTGATAGTAGGCTCCCTCGACTTCAACGTCTACGCCTGGCATAGCGACGGAACGCCGGTTGAAGGCTGGCCGCAGCCGACCCAGGGCGCCGTGTACTCCTCCCCCGCCTTAGGTGACCTCGACGGCGACGGCGCGCCTGAGGTCATTGTCGGCTCCACAGATGGCAGCGTGTATGTATGGCACGGAGATGGCGCTCCCGCGGCCGGCTGGCCCCGCGCCACCGACGGGGAGGTGCACTCATCCTCCGCAGCCATAGGGGACCTCGACGGAGACGGGATGCTTGATGTTGTGGTCGGCGCGACCGACGGCAAGGTCTACGCCTGGCACGGCGACGGCCGCCCCATGGCGGGATGGCCGCAGACGACGGGCGGCGCCGTTCATTCCTCGCCCGCTCTGGGTGATGTGGACCACGACGGCGCGATTGACGTGTTATTGGGGTCGTACGACGGCAACGTATATGCGTGGCGCGCCGACGGGACTGCGGTTGATGGATGGCCGCGTGCGACGGGGGGCGAAGTGCATTCATCCCCCGCTCTGGCAGATCTGGACCGCGACGGCATGTTGGACGTAGTCGTGGGTTCCGGCGACGGCCGAGTCTACGTATGGCTCGGCGTTGCAGAGACCGACAGCATTGCGCCGTGGCCCATGTTCCGCCACGACAAGTTCCATACGGGGAACCATCGCACCGGCCCCTTCCCCGATGTGCCGTCTGATTCGTGGGCATGTGAGGAGATCGAAGCGTGCGTTCGCGCGGGCATTGTGGCCGGCTACCCTGATGGGCACTACCATCCTGAGTACTCGGTCTCCCGCGACCAAATGGCCGTCTTCATCTCCCGCGCTCTCGCCGGCGGCGACGACGCCGTCCCCGACGGCCCGGCCGAGGCCACCTTCGATGATGTGCCCACCGACCACTGGGCATTCAGGTACGTCGAGTACTGTGTGGCCAGCGGCGTCGTCCAGGGCTTCGATCCCGCCACCTATGGTCCTACCATCACCGTCAGCCGAGACGCCATGGCCGTCTTCATCGCCCGCGCCGTGGCCGGCGGTGATGGCAGCGTTCCAGGCGGCCCGGTCGTGCCAACGTTCAACGACGTTCCCGCCGAGCACTGGGCCTACAAGTACGTCGAGTACTGCGCAGCCAACGACATCGTCCACGGTTATGACCCCGTCACCTACGGCCCCACCATCACTGTCTCCCGCGACCAGATGGCCGTCTTCATCTCCCGCGCCTTTGGCCTCATGTAGACACCTTGGGAGCGAAAGCCGGTGTTTCGGTGCTCTCGTGCTGCGTAGCTATGCAGAGCAGTGTCGTAGCCGTCGGCGGAGTAGGCACTTCGCAGAGTAGCATCAATGCCGAAACCACCCCGAAACCACACAACCCGTCACCACAAACACCCGGCACTCTCTTGCCCTTCTCCCTCTTGACACCGCATGGTATAATGCCCAGGTAAATGTGGGGGTCGAATACGGCCTCCCCGAACTTCCCGTTCGCCCTGCGGCTCGGGTGCGCTGATCCCCCGCGCAGCAGTTTCCTGCGGCGTGTGAACTTCTGCCGTCCGCGCCGCGTCTAAGCACTGGAGTTGGTCTGAGCTATCCTGCTGAGTTTGACGGGGCAGGCCCTGCGGCCTGCCAACAATCTGCCCTGGAGGGCTAGGCAAATGACACTGCGGCGACTGCTCTTCTCTCTGACACTCCTCGTATGCCTCTCGGCGGTGGGCCTTGCCGCCGGACCCGACCTCGAGGTCAACAAGAACAGCGTCGATCTCGGGGAGATCTCCGCGCCTGCCAGCGACACCTCCGTGTACGTCTACAACGCGGACACTGCGTGCTTCACTTGGGAGATCACGGGCGCGACCGAGTGCTGGTTGACTGTAGCGCCGGCGCGTGGCAGCGACAACTTCACTTGCGATGACCACGACTATCTTGAGATCCAGGTCGATCCTTCCTGCCTTGGGGCTGTGCCCGGGCCATACTCCGGTTCGTTCCGCGTCAACTCCGTAGCTAACCCCAGCGATTTCGAAGACATCTCAGTCGATTTCAACTACCAGCCGCCCCCCGACCTCGAGGTGAACGAGAACACCGTTGATCTTGGCCAGATCACCGGACCTACCATCGACACCTCCGTCTACGTCTACAACACGGGCACTGTTCCCTTCGACTGGACCGTGAGCGAGAGCGTTTCGTGGCTTACTGTAGCGCCGATGTCGGGGACCACGAGCACAGAGCAGGACACCCTCACCATCGACGTGGACCCCAGCGGGCTGACGACCGGGGAGTCCTACCACGACACCTTCACCGTGACTCGCGATGGAGCGCCCGGCGACTCGGAAACGGTCACCGTGACCTTCACCTACTCCGATGTAACCCAGATCGCGCTCAGCGGGACGCCACCCTCCGGGGAGGCGAGCGGGGACATCTCTGTTTCCCAGGAACGGGATTGGTACTACTTCGATGTGCCAGCCGGCGAGGGCGGGAACTGGAACATGTGGACGGCGGTCGAGCAGAGCACTATCTTGTCCCTGCACGCCGCACTCGGTGCAGAGCCGCTGGCTACCAACGGCGATTGCGATGTGCCGGACTGCGACCTCGACCACACCGAATTCCACTCCCGAATTGACTTTGACCTGACCGCCGGCACGCGCTACTACCTCAGGGTCGGAGCTCCCGGCATGGCCACCTTCAGCTACACCGTAAAGGTACGCAAGGCACCAGTACCGGACAACTACGACCCCGAGCTGACGAGCGGCGACGTTGCCCCTAACTCCGGCGACGACTCGACCACGTTCACCTACAGTGTGCACTACTACGACCTGGACGGTGATTCCCCCGACACCAAGGATGTCTACGTAGATGGCACGCCGCATGCCATGGCCCTCCAGAGCGGCACCGCAGACGACGGGACATACCGCTACCAGATCACCGGCGCCGACCTTGGCGGGGGCAGTCACAATTACTACTTCCGCTTCACCGACGGCCAGGGAGGGTCCGACCGACTGCCTTCTTCCGGCACGAATCCGGGCCCCACACTTGACTTCGCGGATGTGCCCCCAGACCACTGGGCCCATGACGAGATCGTAGCCTGCGCCAGCGCCGGCATCGTCGGCGGCTACGGGGAAGGCCTCTACGAGCCCACCTGGTCTGTCTCCCGCGACCAGATGGCGGTCTTCATCTCCCGCGCCCTCGCCGGTGGTGACGATAACGTCCCCGACGGCCCGACTGAGGCCACCTTCAACGACGTGCCCACCGACAACTGGGCCTACAAGTACGTCGAATACTGCGTCGCCAATGGTGTCGTCCAGGGATACGACGCTGTCACCTACGCGCCCACTGTGACGGTCAGTCGAGCCTCCATGGCCGTCTTCATCGCCCGCGCCGTGGCCGGTGGTGACGGCAGCGTTCCGGTCGGCCCGGCCGTGCCGACGTTCAACGATGTTCCTACCGAGCACTGGGCCTACAAGTACATCGAGTACTGCGCCGACGGGGGCATCGTGCAGGGATACGACCCCACCACCTACGGCCCAGAGGTCACCGTGGGCCGCGCCCAGATGGCCGTCTTCATCTCCCGCGCCTTCAGCTTGACGTAGCCATCGCAGACTACAGGTCTGGCAAGACGAGATCGCGGGCCCGGCCCTCGGGCCCGCGATCTCGCGCCTGCTGTGGATATGTCAGAATGTCCGCGTGATGTCAAGAGATGTCCAAAATGTCCGAATTGACCAAAATATGACCATTCGGCCAACGGACGGACAACGGACATCTTTGGCCATATCGCGGACATTTTCTAGGCCCCCTCAGACACCCTCAGATGCGATGGACATGTCCGGACAATCACCGAAT
>JAUVSA010000070.1 GCA_030597345.1 Bacillota bacterium | reverse complement strand
CGGCAAGGGCCTCTGCCTCCCCAAAGGGCACATGCCTGATGCCAGGCAGGAGAGGAGCAAAGGGTTTGCTGTATACCTCGCGTCCGGAGGCGCTCAGGGCTCCCATCGTCTTGCCGTGGTAGCCGCCCTCCGCGGCGATGATCCCAGGCCTCCCCGTATATAGGCGGGCGAGCTTGATCGCCCCCTCGACGGCCTCCGCCCCGCTGTGACAGAAGAAGGACTTCTCGACGTTGCCTGGGAGCGCCTCGGCTAGCGCGGACGAGAGGTCGGTCACCTGCTTATTGAAGAGGACGCGGGAGGCGAGCGGCATGCGGCCGAGCTGCTCTTCCACGGCCGCAACAACGGCCCGCGGCCGGTGGCCGAGGACGAGGGTCCCGAAGCCGGCCAGCAGGTCCAGGTACTCTCGGCCCTCGCTGTCCCAGATGGTCGATCCCTCGGCTCGCCACTCCACGGCCTCGACGCCCATGAACTTGTGAAGGGCCGCAATGCCCGCGTTGACGAACCGCTGGCAGTCCTCGATCACTCGCGCTGCATCGACCGATTCTGGCTTCTCGCCGCTAGTCACCGGCCCCCTCCCCGGCCGACGCGGGCGAGCTCAGCTCCGCCCAGACGCGCCCGACGGCCAGGTCAAGCTGGGCGACCGCCAAGTTGATTCCGAAGATAGCTTCGTTGAGCCGCGTCTTCGCCCCGGCCAGGTTGGCATCCGCATCCAGAATCTCCAGACTGGTGCCCACGCCCTCGTCGTAGCGAAGAGTGGCGACGCGGTGCGCCTCCTGCGTCTGGGCAACCTCCTTCTGAGCGGCCCCCACCTGCGCCTTCGTCGCCGCAAGCAGCAGATAGGCGCTTCTCACTTCCAATTCGATCTGCTGCTCGAGGCTCTCGACCGCTTTCTCTGCCTGCGTCAGTTCCGCCTCGGCGGCGAGGATCTCGCCCTCAACCTGTCCTCCGTTGAAGAGGCTGTAGTTCGCGACGAGGGCGACATATCCGCTGTTCTGGGAGACGATTATGTCTTCCCCTGGCATGCCGCACACGTCGCCGGCAATGACAGTCTGCTCCCGCAGCGTGTAGCTCAGCGCGGCAGACACGGTCGGCAGTCTGCCGGAGCGGGCAATGCCAAGCATGGTGCGCGCCACTGCGCCGCCGGCCCCAGCCGTTTTCAGGTCCGGGCGCTGTGCCAGCGCCTCCTGCAGCAGGCTCTCCAGGTCGACGTCCACCATGGTGACCGGCCTGGGTGTGCTGAGCTCCGTGCCGGCCGGAATCGGAACTCCGAGCACGGCGCTGAGGCCCGCCCAGGCGATGTCCCGCACCGCGATCGCGGAGATCAGGCCTTGCTCGACGCGGGCGACCCGCGCCTCGGCCGCGAGGACATCGAACTGGGGCGCAATGCCGGCCTGATATCGCAGACCGGCCACGCGCAGATGCTCCTCTGCCGAATCCATCACCTCTCGAGCGACCTTCACCGCTTCTTTCGCAGTAAGCACCCCGTAGTAGCTCTGCCGAACTGCGAAGGCGATCTGCTGTCGGGTGCGGCGGAAGGCGCCTTTCGCGCCCTGTTGAAAGCTCTTGGACGCCTTGATGCCCTGGGGTATGGCCCCACCCGTATACAGGGTCTGTGACAGAGAGAACTCCGTCTCCCACGAGCTATCGGCGCTCTGAAAGGAAAACGCAGGCAAGTCCACAGGCGTCACCCGCCGCGCCGACACATTGAGCCGCGGCTGCAAGTACGAGAGGGCCTGCGCGAGCTGTCCCTCCGCGGCCTTCATCCCCTGCCTCGACGACTCCACCTGCGGGTTGCATCGGATGGCGATCTCAATCGCCTGCTCTAGCGAGAGCGTCTCAGGCACGACGCGTGCGGCCAGTTCCCCGCCAGGCGCGGCCTGCTCTATATCCGCCTGACGTCCCTCTTCCGCCGAAGCTACCGCGGACAAGCAAAACGCGGCAAGTATGGCTATCAGCAAGAACACTATCGAACGTCGCATACACATGCTGGGCATCCTTTCGCTATTCCTCTAACGGTACTGGGGCTCTCGCCCCACCTAACGCCACTGGGGCTCTCGCCCCACCTAACGCCACTGGGGCTCTCGCCCCACCTAACGCTACTGGGGCTCTCGCCCCACACGTCAGTCGCGCTATGCCATTCTACGGCCCGCGCGGCCTTCCTCTCTCGTGGGATCGCCCGCGGCGCCGGTAGGAGTCGCATTCCGCCGCGCCGAACCGGCAACGTGTGCTTGACCCGCTTGCCATCCGGCCCGGAGATGTCGTTCAGATGCGCAAACCCCACGCCTGTGGGGCAAACCAGTGGACCATCGTCCGCATGGGCGTCGATGTCCGCATCCGGTGCGACCAGTGCGGCCGTACAGTGCTGATGCGCCGGACGCAGTTCATCCGAGCTGCGCGAGGCGTCGAGCCGTCCTGGGAAGACGCAAACGAAGAGGGCGACCGAAACCCGAGGTCGCGCTAGCGGGTGGCGAGCCGTCGCCGCGTGTATGGAACCAAGCCACCCGCGGCGATGATTTGCTGCAGGAACTTGGGGAACGGCTCCGCCTGGTAGCTCTCCCCCTGGGTCCTATTCTCGATCCGGCCGCTGCCGAGGTCTATCACCAGCTCATCCCCGCTCTGTATCTTCGCGGCCGCCTCCGGACAGACCAGAGCAGGGAGTCCCACGTTGATAGCGTTCCGGAAGAAGATCCGCGCGAACCTCGCGGCGATCACACAGCCCACCCCCGCGCCCTTGATCGCCAGGGGCGCGTGTTCCCGCGAGCTGCCGCACCCGAAGTTCTCACCGGCCACGATCATGTCGCCCGGCCGGACTCTCTTCACGAACTCCGCGTCCAAGTCTTCCATGCAGTGCGCCGCCAGCTCGGCCACGTCGGAGGTCGTGAGGTACCGCGCGGGGATGATCACATCCGTGTTGACGTTGTCTCCGTAGCGGTGCACCCGCCCGTGGAGCGCGCTCATGGCAGCTCCTCCGGACCCGCGATACGTCCCAGCACCGCAGAGGCGGCGGCCACCGCCGGACCCGCCAGATAGACCTCACTCTCAGGATGCCCCATACGGCCCACGAAGTTCCGGTTCGTGGTGGAGACCGCCCGCTCACCCTTCGCCAGCACCCCTGTGTGCAGCCCGAGGCACGGTCCACAGGTCGGTGTGCTGAGCGCCCCGCCGGCTTCGAGAAAGATCTCGGCAAGGCCCTCCCGGATCGCCTGGAGGTGAATCCGCGGCGTTGCCGGAATGACGATCAGCCGCACCTCCGGGTGAACCTCGCGGCCCTTCAGGACCTCGGCCGCCATCCGCAGATCCTCGATGCGGCCGTTCGTGCACGAGCCGATAACCGACTGATCGATCCGCACCTCCCCTACCTCACCCACCGGTCGGGCGTTCTCCGGCAGATGCGGGACCGATACCTGGAGATCGATCTTGGAGCAGTCAATCTCGACGACGCGCGCGTACTCCGCGTCGGCATCGCTCGTCATCGTCTGATACGCCCGCGAGGTGACAGAGTGCATGAAAGCATCTGTGATCGCGTCCGGCGCCATGATTCCGTTCTTCGCGCCGGCCTCGATCGCCATGTTGCACATGGTGAAGCGACCCGCCATTGGAAGGGCCGCGATGGTCTCCCCGCAGAACTCGAGGGCCTGGTAGAGCGCACCGGCAACGCCGAGTCGGCCGATCGTGTAGAGGATGAGATCCTTGCCGCCAACCCAAGGCTTGAGCGCGCCGCGGTAGATGACCTTGATCGACTCCGGGACTCGCAGCCAGCAGTCGCCGGTCGCCATCGCGGCCGCCAGGTCCGTGCTCCCGACGCCGGTGGCGAAGGCGCCAACCGCGCCGTAGGTGCAGGTGTGGGAGTCGGCCCCTAGGATGCACTCGCCGGGCGCCACCAGCCCTTCCTCCGGTAGCAGCGCGTGCTCGATCCCGCCGCGGCCGACGTCGAAGAAGTGCTCGACGCCGTGCTCGCGCGAGAACTCGCGCATCACACGGCACTGCTCGGCCGCCTCTATGTCCTTGTTGGGAGTTCCGTGATCCGCGACCAACACCACGCGGGCGGCGTCCGCGAGCTTCCCGGCGCCCAGCTTCCGGAACTCCTGGATAGCGATCGGGGCGGTGATATCGTTACCCAGCATCAGGTCCAGCCGGGCCATCACGAACTGCCCCGGGCGCACCTGCTCCTCGCCGGAATGTGCCGCCAGTATCTTCTCGGTGATCGTCGAACCCACGCCTGCTACTTCCTCCGCCCGGCCTTCTTCGCCCGTCCGGCACCCTTCTTGGCTGCCTTCTTCGCCCTGCGCCGAGCCGGTCTGCCCTCCGCGCGGAAGACCGCCTTGTTGAGGGCCTGAAGATAGGCCTTGGCGGATGCCTCGATGATGTCCATGCTGCTGCCGCGGCCGGTGTGCACCGTGCCCGCTCTGTCGCTCACTCGCACGGTTACCTCGCCCAGGGCGTCGGTGCCGCCCGTGACGGAGCTGACGTTGTAGTCCACGAGACTGTGCGGCAGCTTGACGAGCTGGTCGATCGCCCGGTAGATCGCATCCACGCTTCCCACTCCGCTGCACACCGCCTCGGAAACATCACCGTTGCGGCGCAGCCGCACGGTGGCAGTGGGGATAGTGGTGCCCCCGCTGACCACGTGCATGTAGTCGAGCGCGTAGATCTCGTGGGCGACCCGCAGCTCATCGGCGACCAGGGATTCCAGCTCATCGTCGGTCACCCGCTTGCGCTGATCCGCGAGCGGAACGAACCGCTGATAGGTGCTCTCCAGCTCCTCCGGAGAAAGGGCGTAGCCGAGCTCAGACAGCCGGTGCTTCACTGCCTTGCGGCCGGAGCGGCTGGTCAGCACGATCTCGCTCTTCTCCCGCCCGATCTTCTGCGGGCGCACGATCTCGAAGCTCGACCGGCGTTGGAGCAGCTTGATGACACCGTCCACGTGGACGCCGGAGGAGTGAGCGAAGGCGTTCTCACCTACGATCGCCTTGTTGGGCTGCACGGGCATCCCCGTGACATCCCGCACCAGGCGGCTGGTGCGGTAGATCTCCTTCAGGTTGATGCCCGTTTCGAATTTGCGCTTTAGCTCCCGGCGGGTATCGAGGATGACCACGATCTCTTCCAGCGCGGCGTTCCCCGCGCGCTCTCCAAGGCCGTTGACGGTGCACTCCACCTGAGTGGCTCCGTTTATCACAGCGGCCAGAGAGTTCGCCGTCGCCAGCCCGAGATCGTCATGGCAGTGCACGCTGATGGCGGCATTCTCGATGTTGGGCACCGACTCCCGCAGCCGGCGGATCAGATCTCCAAACTCGTGTGGCAGCGCGTAGCCGAGAGTGTCCGGGATGTTGATGATAGATGCCCCTGCGTCGATGGTGGCTGTCACCACTTCGCAGAGGAAATCGAACTCGGTGCGGGAGGCGTCCATCGGCGAGAATTCCACCTCCGCGATCTGCTCGCGCGCGCGCCTCACCGAGCTCACCGCCATCTCGAGCACCTCGTCCTTGCTCTTGCGCAGAATCCACTCCCGATGCTGGGGAGAGGTGCTGAGAAACACGTGCAGCCGCACCTGCTTGCCGATCTTGAGCGCCTCCGCGGTGCGGTCAATCGCCTCCGGTCGACATAGGCTCAACCCCGCGATCGTCGGACCTTTCACTTCTCTGACGATGCCTTGCACCGCCTCGAAGTCGCCCGGCGAAGAGTAGGGGAAGCCGGCCTCGATGACATCCACACCGAGGCGCGCGAGCTGATGCGCGACTGTGAGCTTCTCCTCGGTCGTCATCGCCGCGCCGGGGCACTGCTCCGCGCCGCGGAGAGTCGTATCGAAGATCGCAACCCGCGTCTTCTTGGCTTTCGATTTCTTAGCGGCGGGCATTTCCGCTCGCCTCCTCCGCGGGTATTGCCTCCCCCCTACTCCTGCAGCCAGGGCATCATCTTGCGAAGCTTCGGTCCCACTTCCTCGATCAGGTGCTCTCCCTCACTCTGCCGCAGCCGCGTCAAGACTGGACGGTTTGCCCGGTTCTCCAGAATCCACTCGCGGGCGAACTCGCCGCTCTGAATCTCGGCCAGCAAGTCCTCCATCGCCTCCCGCGCCTCCGGCCCGATCACCCGTGGGCCGCGCGTTATGTCTCCATACTCTGCCGTATCGCTCACGCGCCGGCGCATGCCGTTGATCCCGTGCGCCTGGATGAGATCCACGATCAGCTTGAGCTCGTGCAAGACCTCGTAGTAGGCGCACTCCGGCTGATAGCCAGCGTCCACCAGGGTCTCGAATCCAGCCTTGATCAGCTCGGTGACCCCGCCGCAGAGGACGGCCTGCTCCCCGAACAGGTCTGTCTCGGTCTCCTCTTCGAAGGTCGTCTCCAGCACGCCGGCGCGGGTGGCCCCTAGGGCCTTTGCGTAGGCCAGGGCCACCTCCAACGCCTTGCCGGTGGCATCCTGATGCACGGCCACCAGGGCCGGAACGCCGCGGCCCTTCTCGAACTCCGCCCGCACGAGAGAGCCCGGCCCCTTCGGGGCGACCATGAACACGTCGACATTGTCGGGTGGGACGATCTGGTTGTAGTGGATGTTGAAGCCGTGAGCGAACATCAGCGCATTGCCGCGCTTGAGGTTGGGAGCAATCGCATCCCGATACACGGCCGGCTGAATGTGGTCTTGAGTGAGCAGCGCGATAACGTCTCCCTGCGATGCGGCCTCCGCGGCCGACGTTACTGGCGTCTCGTCGGCCTCGGCATTCTTCCATCCAGGTGATCCCTCCAGTTCGGCCGCCACTACCTTCACACCGCTGTCCCGCAGGCAGAGCGCGTGGGCGCGCCCCTGGATGCCATACCCGATGATGGCTACGGTCTTGCGCCGCAGCACCGTCAGCTTCCCGTCTCGATCGCGATATAGCTTTGCCATCGCCTTCCTCCTCAGTTTCGCGTTCAGCGTGTCATTTTGAGCGAAGTGGCTAGGTCGCCTCTCGCGACCGCCATCCCGGTCCGCCTACGGCGGACTTAGGGGCGAAGAATCCCGCTTTTCCAGTCTCTCTCCGCTCCGCCTGCGCCACAGCAGACCTATTGCTGCCCCGCCCGCCAGCCCGATGGCGACGAACAACGCGATGCATATGAGCAGCCCTTTGACGCTGTCGAGGCCGTAGACTCCTATGATCCCGTTGTACATCCGCCACAGCGCCCATATCGCCGGCCCAACGGCGCCGCAGAGCAACCCGATCGCCAGCCCGCGGCCCGGCCGCCGCCGGACGGCGCCGAGAATTCCCCCAAGTGCCAGCCCCGCGGGCGGGAGCACAACTGCCAGCAGCCCGATTGCGCGCTCGGCCTGCTCGACGGTAACCAGTTCTCGCATCTCGGCCATCGCCCTAGGCGGTACGCGGCCCCCGAGACAGCACGATGCGGCCGGTCCGCATCATCTCCTTGATCCCGTATTTTCGGAGGAGCCCGGTAAGGGCGTCTACCTTATCGGCGCTCCCCGTCACCTCGATGGTGAAGGTGCGGTCGGAGATATCGATGATGTTGGCGCGGAAGATGCTCACCGTCTGCATGATCTCGCTTCGCACCCCAGCATCGGCAGCTACCTTGATGAGGGCCAGCTCGCGGTTCACCACCGCCTCATCCTGGTGATCGAGCACTTTGATAACGTCCATCAGCTTGTAGAGCTGCTTGGAGATCTGCTCCAGGATGGCGTCCGGCCCCTCCACGACGATGGTCATGCGGGAAACGGCGGGATCCTGCGTGGTGCTGACCGCCAGGCTGTCTATGTTGAAGCCCCGCCGCGCGAACAGGCCTGCAGTGCGCGCCAGTACGCCGGGCTGGTTGTTCACCAGAACCGAGATCGTGTGTTTCATCTTCCCTGCCTCCCCTCGACTCAGTCCACCAACATATCGTCGACGGTGCCGCCCGCCGGGACCATCGGCATCACGTTCTCATCGCGCGCGACGTGGAAGTCTATCAGACACGGCCGGTCGTCAACTGCCATGGCCTTCTGGATGGCGTCCTTCACCTCCGACTCCTCGGTGACCCGCAGGCCGATGCCGCCGTAGGCCTCGACCAGCTTGACGAAGTCGGGCGTGCCAACGTCCAGATCGACGTGAGAGCGTCGGTCCTGGAAGAACAGCGTCTGCCACTGCCGAACCATGCCCAGGTAGCCGTTGTTCAGCACCGCGATCTTGACCGCGATCTTGTTGGCTACCGCGGTCGCCATCTCCTGGATGTTCATCTGGATGCTGCCATCACCGGCGATATCCCACACGACCTTGTCCGGCCGGGCCACCTTGGCGCCGATGGCGGCAGGGAGGCCGTATCCCATCGTGCCCAGTCCGCCGGAGGTGAGGAACTGGCGCGTCTCCCGGCAAGGATACCACTGAGCGGCCCACATCTGGTTCTGGCCCACCTCGGTGACGATCACGGCCTCGCCATTTGTCGCCCGGTGGATTTCCTGGATGACGAACTGGGGCTTCAGCCCATCGCCCTTCCAACCCATCGGATACTGTTGCTTCCAGTCGGCCACGGTCTTGTGCCATTCCGGATGTTTCGCGCGGGAGACCTTCTTCACCAGCTCGGCGAGCACGCGCTTCACATCGCCCACAATGGGGAGCGCCGGCGCCACGTTCTTGCCGATCTCGGCGGGATCGATATCGATGTGGATGAACTTGACGCCCGGAGCGAACATGTCGAGCTTGCCGGTCACCCGGTCGTCGAAGCGAGTGCCCACGGCAACGACCACATCGGCCTCGTGGAGGGCATAGTTCGCGTAGGCGGTGCCGTGCATCCCCGGCATTCCCAGGGACAGCTCGTGGTCATCCGGGAATCCGCCCTTGCCCATGAGGGTCATGGTCACAGGCGCGTCGATCCGCGCTGCCAGCGCCACCAGTTCATCCTGAGCGCCGGCGATGTTTACGCCTCCGCCGCCATAGATCAGCGGACGCTGTGCGGTCTTTATGAGCTCCGCCGCGCGCGAGATCATCTTGGGGTGG
>JAUVSA010000224.1 GCA_030597345.1 Bacillota bacterium | reverse complement strand
TGGCGGCACGGGGCGCGCAATGGCGGCACGGGGCGCGCAATGGCAGCACTGCCGATGTCTTGACAGCAGTTGACGGTGGGGACTAGATGGGAGGGATGAGATATGCAGCTACAGGATCGCGAGAGAAAGCGGCTGGAGCGGCGGTCGGGGGGCCGCCGTCCACTACGGATTGCTTACCTGAGCACGTATCCGCCGCGGGAGTGTGGGCTGGCGACATTTTGTGCCGACCTGACAACAGCTACCATGGCGGGCGATGGCGCGGCAGAGCCATTGGGCATAGCCATGGAGAGCGGCCCGCGGCGGTGCGAGTACCGTTGGCCGGTGGTGCTCATCGTGGAGGAGGAGCAGGAACGGCAGTACGAAGCGGCCGCGGATTTCCTGAACGAGTCGGCCGTCGATGTTGCGTGCGTGCAGCACGAGTTTGGCATATTCGGCGGCCCGGAGGGCCGGGGTCTCCATCGCTTCCTGGACCGCCTCGCCAGGCCGGCGGTCATCACGCTTCACACGGTGATCCCCGAGCCCGAGGGACGCGTGCGGGCCCACGTCCGCGACTTGGCGCGCTACGCGGATCGGCTCGTGGTCATGAATGCGTTGGCGATCGACACTCTGTGTCGGGACTACGGGATCGAGCGCGCCAAGATCGCGCTGATCCACCACGGTGCTATGGCACCGTCCTGCGAGGCGCGCGATGACGCCAAGGCGCGGCTTGGGCTGTGCGGGCGGCGGGTGCTGTCCACATTCGGCCTGGTGGGGAGGGGGAAGGGGCTACAGTATGCCCTGGCTGCATTGCCGGAGATACGGAGGCGGCACCCGGATGTATGTTATGTAATCGCGGGTCAGACCCACCCGGCGGTGAAGCGAGTGGAGAAAGAGAGCTACCGGGAGGAGTTGGCCGCGCTGGTGGCGGACCTTGGAGTGGAGGACTCGGTGCGATTTGTGAACCGCTACCTGTCGAAGTCCGAGATCTTCAACTGTCTCGCCGCCACCGATGTCTATATTACCCCGTATCTCAACCCGGAACAGGTCACCAGCGGGACCCTCGCCTACGCGGTGGCGGCGGGCCGGGCTGTGGTATCCACCCCGTACGCGTATGCCCGATTCCTGTTGGAGGAGGCGGGCGGGCTGCTGGTGGACTTTCGCTCGAAACGGGGTATCGCTGCCGCGGTGACAAAGATACTGGATGATCCCGACTTGCAGGGGAGGCTGGAGCAGAGGAGCCGCATGTACGGCCGGCAGATGCTGTGGCCGGCGGTGGGCGCCCAATACCTTTCGCTCTTCCAGCAGGTGCTGGAAGAGCGTTCCGTCCCCATCGACGCGCGGGACCACCTCCAGCCGCAACTTTCGCTGTCACTCGATCTAGGAGGGAAACATCGCTATGGCACCCAGCGCGACCGAGAGGCCGCTGTCGCTCGACCACTTGCGACGGCTGACTGACTGCTTCGGCATCCTGCAACACGCCAACCACGCGCTTCCGGATTACCGGACGGGGTACACGACGGACGACAACGCGCGCGCGCTGGTGGTGGCCGTGAAACATCATCGGCTGCACGGGGACGAGCTGAGCCGAGAGCTCGCGGGTCGGTACCTCGCCTTCCTGCTGTATGCGCAGATGTCGGACGGCAGGTTCCACAACTTCGTTGGATATGAGAGGAGGCGGCTCGACGAAGTGGGCTCCGAGGACTGCTTCGGGCGGGCGATCTGGGCTCTGGGCTGGGTGCTGCTGTCGCCTCCGCAGTCGGGATTGGTGGGCCCCGCGGAGCACATGTTCCATCGCGCCCTTCCGTGGCTGACCAGCCTGGAGCATCCCCGCGGGAAGGCGATTAGCATCACGGCTCTGCATCGGTGGGCGGAGGCGCGGCCGGAGGAGCTGCCTCGGGCGAGGGAGCTGACGGAGCACCTGGCCGGCGGTCTGATGGACCGGTATCAAGAACACAGCCGGCCGGACTGGGAATGGCTGCTGCCAGAGATGACCTATGCGAATGCCAAGCTGCCGGAGGGTCTCTTCCGCGCGTATCAGATCACCGGGTGTGAGGAATACCTCGCGGTGGCCCGACGCACGATGGAGTTCTTGTGTGCGAAGACATTCAGAGGCGATGTCCTTTGCCTGGTGGGTAATGACGGATGGTACTGTTCGGATGCGGAAGAGCCACCCCTATACGACCAGCAGCCGATCGACGCGGCTGTGATGGTGGAGGCGTCTCTGGCCGCCTTCGACGCTACCGGGGAGGCTCAGCATCTAACACACGCGTGGGCTGCTTTGGAGTGGTTCTTCGGTCGGAATCGGCACGGAATGGCTCTCTACGACGCGGAGACCGGAGGCTGCTTTGATGCGCTGACGGAGAGGGGAGTGAACCAGAACCGAGGGGCAGAATCGGCCATATCGCTGCTGCTGGCGCAGCTCTCCGTGTTCGATGCGCGGCAGAGCATATCTCGCCGAATGCTCTCGGAGGGGAGCGCAATCGGCTCGGCGGAGGCGGCCAAGCGCGTCGAAGAGCCGGTGGAGCGCTGACAGGGACACTGGCCGGCAGAAAGGGTTGACACCGGCAGACCGCCGTGCTATAGTCCGCCGCGTTGGGCAGCAGGTGGACAACGGGGAGTACCGGGCGTGTTGCGGCCAAGGGGGGCGAGAGCCCGCGTGATGCGGCAGCGCAGGCGCCTGTTGCCTGCGAAAGGAGGTGACATCGCATGAGAAAGACAGTCAGTCCCGCAGTAGCGCTCGTACTAATCGCGGTCGTAGTTCTGGTCGCGGGGTGGTGGTTCTACAAGAAGGTGAAGGGGCCTGGGAAGGTCATGATGACTCCGGGCGGCATTGTGGATACCGAGACAGGCCGGGTGATCCAGCGAGGGCGTCGGGGACAGCGCCAGCAGCAGGACACGCAGACGCAGGAGGCTCCGACGCGGCGGGGTCGGCGATGACCGGCGAGTTGGACCGGGTGGGTGTAGACGCCGGGTCTTGACGGCGAGGTGGAGTCGCCGCAACCTTGGCCGATAATCGGCGAGGTTGGGGCAAAGAAGAAGCTGGACAGTCACAGGGAGCGGTTGCCGCGGGCGGCCGCTCCTTGCTTTCAGAGTGGCGTGGCAAAGGCGCCGGGAGGTGGTCGGGCATGGATACCGCGCAGGATTTCGAGCGTGCCGTCGTGGTGCTGAATCCTTCTGAGTCGAAACGCATCATCGCACGTGCAGTGGCGCAGTTGCCGGAGGTGAAGAGGGCGCTTGGAGAAGGCCGTCTCATCATCGGGAACGGGACGACCAACGCGTACGTGGCGGAGGAGCTGGTGGGCCGGGTGGTGCCGAAGTGGCGGTATGCCGCCGGTGTGGTGGCCGGCGGCCGTCTCGACGTTACCGACGACGGAACCCGTCTCGCTGCTATCGCGCTCAAGCGGGGGGAGGCATTCGAGGGGGGATGGGTCGAGCTGCTGGGCGAATTCGGCAGAGGCGATGTGTTCATCAAGGGCGGCAATGCGGTGGATCCGGAGGGGAATGTCGGCGTGCTGCTCGGCAGTGACGTTGGGGGTACGGTCGGGCAGATGATCGGCACGGTGTCCGCGCGGGGGGCCCACCTGGTTGCTCCGATCGGCCTGGAGAAGCTGATTGCCGACGTGCCGGAGGCGGCACGGCATTGCGGGGGGATCGCCAGCGTCGATCATGCGGACGGCATTCCGGTGGGGATGGCTGTGCTCAGCAACGCCCGGGTGGTGACCGAGCTGGAGGGCTTCGAGGTGCTGTTTGGCGTCGCAGCGTGGCATGTGGCATCGGGGGGCGTCGCTGGGTCGGAAGGCGCGGTCACTATCGCTCTGGAAGGGCCGGCGGGAGCTGTGCGGGAGGCAGTGCGGCTGACGGAGTCGCTGGAGGAGGAGCCGGTCAGTCGCGGGTAGGGGTTGATGGGCGCGGCCTTCAGGCCGGGCGCAGGATTGCAGCGGGCAGTCCGGGTGAGATGCTAGGCGGGCGGCGGGAGAGTCTTGGCACCGCCCGACTCGGCGCGAATCTTGCCTTCGACCGTGGGGAGGACGAAGGAGAAGGTGCTGCCCCGGCCCAGCTCGCTCTGGAAATCGAC
>JAUVSA010000246.1 GCA_030597345.1 Bacillota bacterium | reverse complement strand
GTGCTTCGAGTCGAGGGGATCGGTGTGTATCTCGCCGGCCGCGATCCGCCTGACTGCTTCCTCATAGCCGTCGTGCCGGTACATCAGCGTCCCGAGCAGATGCAGCTCGCGGTCGCCGATGACCGCGAGGTCCAGGGGCGGTTTCTCCTGGAACACCGCGACGATGACGATGGCGCCGCCCTTGTTGACCGCATCGATCACGGCGGACACGCTCGCCTCGGCGCCCGCGCACTCGAAGGCGGCGTCGAAACCATCCTCCCGGAAAACGCGTTGGACCGCCTCGGACAGCGACTCGCTCTGTGGGTTCGATGTTGCGCTGATCCCGCACTCCTTCGCCTTCTCGAGACGGAAGTCGCTGAGGTCGGTGATGAGGACGTTCCCGCCGCGACACCGGCACATCTGCGCTACCAGATTTCCTATGGGACCGGCGCCTGTGACAATTACGTTCTTCCCGCGCAGGTCGCCGGCGCGGCCGCTCGCATGGACGGCGACGGCAGCGGGCTCGATGACGGCGCCCTGCTCGTGTGTGAAGCTGTCGGGCAGCGCCACGACCCTGTCCGCTTCGGTGACGAAGAGGTCCTGCGCGACGCCGGGCGCCTGGAACCCCTGCACCTTCAGCTGATCGCAGATGTTGTAGTCGCCGCGGCGGCACGGCCGGCACGCGCCGCACACGATCTGCGGCCTCGCCGTGGCTTTGGAGCCAATCTTGATCCCCTCCACTCCTTCTCCGACCGCCTCGACGACGGCCGAGAACTCGTGCCCCTGCACCACCGGGTACGAGGTGAAGGGATGCTTGCCGTGATAGACGTGGACGTCGCTGCCGCAGATACCGATGCGCTTGATGCCCAGCAGGACCTGCCCGGGCCCGACTTGGGGCTCAGGAACGTCCCCAAACTCGATCGCTCCGGGCGAGGTCATCAGCGCTTGTCTCATGGCGCCGGCTCTCCTTTCAGTCCAACTTTCACTTGGGCGGGTTGAAGCAACGCGTAGTGTACCAGAACTGATCCACTGCGCAAATGGAGTCGCCTGCAGCGGTCACGCCGCTCTACCACTGCTCCGTGAATCTGCAGCGCTCTCTCTTGACAGCCATGACCGGCTTTGGGACCCTAGCGGAGAGCAACGGCGCAGGCCGAAGCGCTTGGCGAAGCGATTGCCGTCGCGGATAGAACCACGGTACTTCGCGGAAGTCAGGGGGACCGCCTTCCGTGCGGCGGCCTCGAGTTGCGGCCTCAGAGCAAGGCTAGAGCGGTTTCAGGGCGAAGTAACCGCGGTAGGAGGGACTAAAGTGGCCGAAGTGAAGATCGCCTTCATCGGCGGCGGCAGCGGCGGATTCACGTTGGATCAAGTGAAGGGCATCTGCCTCACGCCGAACCTGCACGGCAGTACCATCAGCCTGATGGATGTCAACGAAGATCGGCTCAACGACACGTACGTGATCTGCAACCGCTTTGTCGAGCAGATGGGAGTCGATGTCAAGTTCGAGAAGACCCTCGATCGCCGGGAAGCTCTGAAGGGAGCGGACTTCGTCATCAACACGGCGCTGGTGGATGGCCCGCGGCGGCTCAAGGAAGGATGGGTTATCGCTGAAAAGCACGGCGTGAAGTGGGGTGGTAGCTATCACATCCTTTACGACGAGCCCTTCTGGCTCAACTACTATCAACTCCAGCTCTTTGAGGGGATCGCACAGGATATGCTCGAGCTCTGTCCTGATGCCTGGCTCCTGCTCGTGGCCAATCCCGTTTTGGCTGGGACCACCTTCCTCACCCGCAAGTATCCGGACCTGAAGATGGTGGGCCTTTGCGGCGCCGATGCCGGCGTATATGAGATTGCGGCGGTGCTGGGGCTGGAGAGAAAGCACATCACCTATGAGGTGCCGGGAGTCAATCACTTCATCTGGCTGACGAAGATGTACTATCGGGGCCAGGATGTCTTCCCGATGATTGATCGATGGCTGGAAACGGAGGCGGAGGGCTACTGGGAGAAGCACCCCGAGGGCGAGATGGGGATGAAGAAGATGGACCTCTATCGGAATCTGGGGGCGATTCCCATCGGCGATTCCGCCAGCATCACCGGCGCCTCCTGGCCTTGGTGGTATCACAGCAGCGAAGGGGTGGAGAAGCGCTGGGGAGCCGACTCCCGGACATGGTGGTACGAATACGTGGAGGGGGTGAGAAAGGCGCCGGAGGAGTTCAAGCGACTGGTGCAGGACGAGTCCCATCAGGACGTAAGCAGCGACCAAACGCTGGAGGCGGATGCTCATGGACTGCAGATCCCGATCATCGAGTCCATCGCCTGCGACATCCCCCGGACCTTCATCACCAATATCCAGAATACGAACGAGTTTGTCGCCGGCGTTCCCCGCGACTTCGAGGTGGAAATCCCAACACTGATAAGCCGACGCGGCGTGCAGGGAATCAAGACCGATGGCCTGCCCAAGCCAATCATCGCCCACCTCCTACGAGATCGGGTGGCGCCGGTCGAGATCGAGCTGGAGGCGTACCAAAAGGGAAGCCGCAATCTCCTTGCCCATCTGGTGATGACGGACAAGTGGATAACCTCGCAGAAGCAGGCTGAGGACTTGATAGATGAGATCTTCAGTCTGCCCTACCACGGCGAGCTGCGCGAACACTACCGCTGAAGTGTGCTTGTCTGACGCGGGTGTCTGCCAGCCGAGGCCTCTCCGGCTCATAAGAGCTGTTTCACAACCTCCATCTGAGGTTATGAAACAGCAGCACAAGCCGCCAGGCTCCAGCAGGCGCATCTCATGCCAGGGTCTCTAGCGGACAGCCAGGCGAGTGAGAGTTATGAAATGCGCTCTAGCATCCGTGACTGCCTCTTGCCGCCTGTTCCTCGCAGCCTGCGCGCCCGCGCAAGGTTCCGCCGGTCGTCCCCCGGCCGCTGAATCGGCGTCTCCAGGATGGCACACCGCGCGCGCAGCTCGCGCCTGCGCAGCAGTGCCCGGATTCCTCCATCTCCGATTGTCCCACGCCCAATGTGCTCATGCAGGTCCCGGTGCGCGCCGGCCTCGCCCCGGCAGTCGTTCAGGTGAATAAGGCGCAGCCGCCCGAGGCCCAGTGCCGCCTTGAACTCGTTGATCGTGCGCCCCACCCAGCGCGAATTGTCCAACCGGTATCCAGCGGCGTGCGCGTGACAGGTGTCGAAACACAGCCCCACCCTCGGCTCTCCCCCCAGCAGATCGAACAGGTGGACGAACTCCTCCCACTGCCCTCCCAGCTCGCTCCCTCGGCCCGCCGTGTTCTCCAGCAGCAGTTCCATCTCATCCGGCGCGCCGGCCAGCCGCGAGCGCACGCCTGCTGCCACCTTGCGCAGCCCCGCCGCCGTCCCCTCGCCCATATGGTGCCCCGGGTGTACCACGACGAAGCTCGCCCCCAGCCGCGCGCCCCGCGCCATATCATCGGCAACCGCGCGCAGTGACCGTTCCCGGAGCGCGCGGTCCGATGCGGCGAAGTTGGCCAGGTAGCAGGCATGGACTGCGAGGAGTTGGATGCCGTGACGGTCGAGAAGCTCCCGGAAGCCCACCACCTCATCCTGCGGCAGCGAACGGGCCCGCCAGCCCCGCGGGTTCCGCGCAAAGATCTGGATGCACTCGCACCCCAACGAGTGGGCCCGT
>JAUVSA010000245.1 GCA_030597345.1 Bacillota bacterium | reverse complement strand
GCGGCGGCGGCGGCCATCGCGGCGACATCGAGCCGGGGGGGCACGATGAGCGCGTGACGCCCCAGCAGAGGGGAGGGGGCAAGGCGCTCGATGACGCGGTAGCGATAGGTGCGAGAAAGCGCGCAGCGACGAGCGTGAAAGTCCATGGGCGCGTCCTCGCATCGCTGAACCTTGACGTCCTGGGGCAGAGAAGCATTCAGGACGGCGGGCAGCTTCGCGATGGCGATGGGACGAGTGGTGTGGAAGTTGGCCACTTGCCCAAGGGCGTGGACGCCAGCGTCGGTGCGTCCCGCGCCGATGATCTTTATGGTCTCGCCGAGCAGGCGCGAGAAGCATGATTCGATTTCTCCCTGGACGGTGCGCAGCCGGCTCTGACGCTGGAAGCCGTGGAAGTCGGCGCCGTCGTATTCGAGCGTCAGTTTGATGTTGCGCATGGGCCGGGACGCGCATCGCTACTCTGTTTCGGGCGGCCGATAGTCGATCAGGTGAAGCTTGACGCGCGTGGTGCCGTCGCCGCGACGAAGTCCGAGGCGGACGATGCGGGCGTAGCCGCCGGGCCGGTCCTGGTACTGGGGGGCGACGTGCTCGAAGAGGTGGCCGACTGAGTTTTCGACCGAGGCAGGACTGCGGCCGGCCTGGGATGCCTTTTCGGAGTCGCTGGCCGGGGCCTCGCGGTAAGCGCCCTTGCTCATACGAATGAGGCCCGTGCGAGGCATGAGGATACGGCGTGCGAGGCGGCGATGGTGGACGGTGTCTTCCTTGGCCAGGGTGATGAGCTTCTCGGCCATGCGGCGGGCCTCCTTGGCCCGCGCCGTGGTGGTGACGACGCTGCCATGCCAGAGGAGAGAAGTGACTAGGTTGTGTAGGAGCGCGAGCCTCTGGTCGGTGGCGCGACCGAGGCGGCGCCCGGCGATGCGATGTCTCACGGGTTGGAGATCCTCCTACTCAGCATAGTCCTCATCTTCAGTTTCCTCGTCTGCCACGACCTCGTCGGGCTCAGTGGCCAGGGTGAGGTTCATGCCGGCGAGCTTGTCCTTTACCTCCTGGAGGGACTTGCGGCCGAAGTTGCGGATCGCCATGAGGTCGCTGCCGGTTCGCTGGACGAGCTCGCCCACGGTGCCAATACCTTCCCGACGGAGGCAGTTGGCGGTGCGGACGGAGAAGTCGAGGTCTTCGATCCTGGTTTGAAGCTGCCGGGAGACGACTGATTCGACTTCGGGCACACCGGCCAGCTCTTCTTCCTGCTGCTGGAAGTCGAAGAAGAGTATCAAGTAGCGGTCGAGTATTTTGGCCGCGTCGCTGATGGCGTCGGCGGGATCCGTGGTGCCGTTGGTGGTTACCTCAAGGATGAGGCGGTCGAAGTCGGTCATGTGGCCGACGCGGGTGGGCTCCACGCGGATGCCGATCCTGCGGACCGGCGAGAAGATGGAGTCTACGGGGACGGCACCGATGGGCCGGCGAGAGGCATCGTGCTCCTCGGCGGCGACATAGCCGCGGCCCCGCTCCACCTCCATCTGGATGGCGAGGACCCCGGCGGCGCTGTCGAGGGTGGCGATGTGGTGATCCTTGTTGACGATCTCGACGTCGCTGGGGGTTTCGACGTCTGCGCCCAAGACCTCACCTGGGCCAGTTCGTTCGATGCGCAGGATGCGGGGCCCCTCGGCCGGGGACTGGGCGATCTCTGCCCCCTGCGAAGTCTCCAATGTCTTGATGGCAAGCTCCTTGAGGTTGAGCAGGAGCTCTGTGACGTCTTCCACCACCCCCGGGATCGTGGAGAACTCGTGGAGCACGCCTTCAATGGTGACGAAGGTGATGGCGGTACCAGGGATGGAGGAGAGCAGCACGCGGCGGAGCGAGTTGCCGAGCGTCGTTCCGTAGCCGCGCTCGAGGGGCTCCACGACGAAGCGGCCGAAGAGAGGGTCGGCAGCATCGTCGAGGCGCTCTATGCGGGGGGTCAAGGTGTCTATGATCATGGGGTCACTTTCCTTACGTGGTGGGACGGTGAAGAGATCACCGCGAGTAGTACTCGACGACGAGCCCCTCCTGCACCTGGGTATCGATCTCGTCCCGGGTGGGAACGGAGATGATGGTGCCGCGCATGGCGTCGGCTTCGATCTGGAGCCACGGGGGGAGGCGCCGTGCTCCGGCGCCGGCGACAGCGGCGACGAGGGGAGGGATGCTGCGGCTCTTCTCTCGGACCGAGATGGAGGCCCCGGGGCGCACCCGGTAGGAGGGGATGTCCACGCGCCCGTCGTTGACGGCGAAGTGGCCATGGTTGACGAGCTCGCGCGCCTGGGCTCTGGAGCTGGCGAATCCCAGGCGCCAGACGACGTTGTCGAGCCGACGCTCGAGGAGCTGGAGGAGGGTCTCTCCGGTGATGCCGGCGCTGCGTGCGGCTTCGGCGAAGTAGCGGCGGAACTGACGCTCGAGCAGGCCGTAGATTCGACGGAGCTTCTGCTTTTCGCGGAGCTGGAGGCCGTAGTCGGAGATTCTGCGACGCATCCTTCTCTGGGCGCGCTGGCCCGGCGGGTAAGGGCGCTTCTCGATGGCGCACTTGCCAGAAGTGCACCGGTCGCCCTTGAGGTATAGCCGGACGCCTTCTCGGCGACACAATCGGCAAACTGGTCCTGTGTAGCGTGCCATGTTGTTCCTTCCCTATCTGCCTGAGGTAGTGTTGGCGGGAGCCAAGATGCGGGGCCCGCGCCTAGATGCGCCGACGCCGAGGCGGCCGGCAGCCGTTGTGGGGGATGGGAGTGATGTCGCGTATACTGGACACTTCCAGCCCTGCGCTCTGGAGCGATCGAATGGCCGTCTCGCGGCCACCGCCGGGTCCTTTGACATAGACGTCGACGCGGCGCATGCCGTGCTCGAGAGCCTTGCGGGCCACGGATTCGGCGGCGAGGCGAGCGGCGAAGGGGGTGCCCTTCTTGGTGCCCTTGAAGCCGACCGAGCCGCAGCTGGCCCAGGCAAGAACGGCGCCGTCCGAGTCGGTGATGGTGATGATAGTGTTGTTGAAAGAGGATCTAACATAGGCCCGACCGTGACCGACGTTGCGACGTTCGCGTGTCTTCGGTCGGGAGCCTTTACGCCTCATGAGTAGCTCTCCTTGTATAGACGATGGCGGTGCGCATCATCTCCTCCTCCGGATGCCCGCGGTCCGCTTCCGACCCTTGCGGGTGCGAGCATTGGTGCGGGTGCGCTGTCCGCGCACGGGCAGTCCGCGCCGATGTCGCAGGCCGCGATAGGAGCCGATGTCGACGAGGCGCTGGATGTTGGCCGTGATGATACGGCGGAGGTCTCCTTCGATACTCAGGTTGCGCTCGATGTACTCGCGCAGCCGCGCGACCTCGTCCTCGGTCATGTCGCGCACTCGGGTTTCGGGGCTCACTCCCGTCTCGTTGAGGATGCGAACACTAGTGGAGTGCCCGACTCCGAAGATGTAGGTGAGTGCGACTTCGAGGCGCTTGTCTCGCGGCAGGTCGACTCCTGCAATACGTGCCATCAGCGATCTCCTCCGTCGTTGGGCTGGACTCAGCCCTGTACCTGCTTGTGCTTGGGCTTGTCGCAGATCACGCGCACTTTGCCGTGGCGGCGAATGATCTTGCAGCGGTCACACATTTTCTTGACTGATGATCGAACTTTCACGGGTT
>JAUVSA010000175.1 GCA_030597345.1 Bacillota bacterium | reverse complement strand
CATCAGTGCCTCAGGTGACTCGCTCACCCTTGCCGCCGCGCTCGTAGCGGCATCGTTCACCCGAGTAACCGTATGCTATCACGCCCCATCTTCGCTGTCAACGAACCACTATTTCAGACCGCGTACTTCGCTCCGTACGGCCGATGCGAAATCGGCGCCACCCGCATGAAGTCGCTCCTCAGGATCTCCGCCGCATCCAGCGAGAACTCAGCGCAGTACGCCTCCACGTGCGGCCCTATGTCCGCCAAGTCCTTCTCCTCCGCCGGCCGCATCCCCCCGAACTCTCCCGCCACCAGCACCGGATCCACCTCTCCCCGTATGTACAGCGTCCCTCCGTGCATCCCCGTCGCGCACCAATCGCCGACCAGTGACTCCCCATTCCGCCTCTCCAGCCCCAGCACGATCAGCAGCCCGCCGGCCATATACTCGCCCAGGAAATCGCCGGCCGTCCCTCCCGCGATCACCACCGGGCGCTTCCCCCGATACGCCTTCATATGGATCCCCACCCGGTAGCCCACGCTGCCGCGCACGAACAGCTCTCCCCCCCGCATCCCGTAGCCAAGCACGTCGCCCGCGTGGCCCTCTACTACGATCCGCCCCGCGTTCATCGTGTTGCCAACTGCGTCCTGCGCGTTCCCCCGCACTCTGATCGTCGGCCCATCCATGAACGCGCCGAGATCGTTGCCGGGAACCCCCTGGATATCGATCTCCACCTCCCCCGTTATCCCATCGCCGATGTACCGCTGACCGTTCACGTTCACCAGCTCGAACCGCTTCTCCCCGGCCGCCACTGCCTCCCGGCGGCGCCGGTTCAGCTCCCGATAATGTAGCTCTTTCGCATCGATCCGCATGCCATCACTCCCGTTCGGCAGGAGCTTGCCTCCTGCCACAAGCCCTATGCCGCCCGCCTGCTCTCCCTCACGCTCCCACCCCCGCCGGCTTCACCCCGAGGATGTCCAGCGTTGTCTGGTCCAGCCCCACCGCCCGCAGCCGCTCCCGGCTCCCCCGCAGGCTCTCGATCGCGTTCACCCCCATCGCCCCCAGAATCTCCTCCAGCTCCGCGCTCCACGCCCGCACCAGATTGGCCACCCGCTGCGACCCCACATACGGGTCCAGCCGCCGCGTCAGCGCCGGGTCCTGCGTCGTGATTCCCCACGAGCACCGCCCCGTATAGCATTTCTGACACAGTGTGCACCCCAGCGCCAGCAGCGCCGCTGTCCCGATAGCCACCGCATCCGCCCCCAGCGCAATTGCCTTCGCCGCGTCCGCGCTCGAGCGTATCCCCCCCGCCGCGATGATCGAAGCCTGATTTCGGATTCCCTCGTCCCGAAGCTGCTGGTCCACCACCGCGATAGCAATCTCAATCGGAATCCCCAGATGATCCCGGATGATCGTCGGCGCCGCGCCGGTCCCGCCCCGGAACCCGTCGAGATACACCATATCGGCCCCCGCCCGCACGATCCCGCTCGCAATCGCCGCCACGTTGTGCACCGCCGCGATCTTCACCGAAACCGGCTTCTCGTAATCCGACGCCTCCTTCAGCGCGTAGATCAACTGCCGCAGGTCCTCGATCGAGTAGATGTCGTGCTGCGGCGCCGGCGACAGCGCATCGCTTCCCACCGGGATCATCCGCGTCTCCGACACCGCCGCGGTGACCTTCTCCCCCGGCAGATGTCCCCCGATCCCCGGCTTCGCCCCCTGGCCGATCTTGATTTCGATCGCCGCTCCCGAGTTCAGGTAGTCTCTCGTCACTCCGAATCGGCCGGACGCGCACTGCACGAACGCCCGATGCGCGTACGGCTTCAGATCTTCGTGCAGTCCCCCCTCCCCCGTGTTCCAGAGAGTCCCGCACTCCTCCGCCGCCATCGCAATCGCCTTCTGCGCCGGCAGGCTGATCGAACCATACGACATCGCGGAGAAGATGATCGGCGTCTCCAGCTCCAGCGTCGGCGCCAGCTCCGTCGCCAGCTCCGGCCCCTCTTCGCCGACCTTCACCTCCACCCGATCCGGCCTCCGGCCGAGATGTGTCCGCAGCTCCATCGGCTCTCGCAGCGGATCGATGGACGGGTTCGTCACCTGACACGCGTCCAGCAGCAAGTTATCCCACAGCACGGGGTAGGGGAGGTCGTTGCCCATTCCCGTCAGCAGCACGCCCCCGGTCTCCGCTTGCAGCCACAGGTTCTTCCGGTGTCCCTCCGTCCACAACGGATGCGGTCGCAGGTACTGCGGGTTCGGCCCGATCGTGATCGCCTCCTGTGGGCAGAAGGCCTCGCACCGATGACACCCCACACACGCGGCGGGGTCCACCACCGGCCCGTCCTCCCACGACAGCGCCTTGAATCCGCACTGCTGCACGCACCGCTTGCACCGCGCGCAGCGCTCCCGATCGTGGCTCCACTGGAAATCCGCCGGCCGGTACAGCGGCACCCGATGCGTCCGCGCCTTCGCCCGCGCCGGCGCCCGCTCCCGGCCCTTCACCTCGCTCTTAGTCACTGCGCCGCTCACCTGCTACCTCCTCCGGAACCCGAGCTTCCTTCCCCGAGCCGGGCTCTCCCACCACTACCTCGCTCCCCACACGTCCAATCACAGGCTGCCCCGCGCGCGGACGCCACACCAGATCCGGCCCCGCGCACATCTCCCGTATCCCCGCCTCCTCGCTCGATAGATACAGCCAGCTGTCCTTTCGCGCCGCCACCAGCGGCCGCAGCTTCACCCGCTCGGTCACGCCCACCATCTCCCCCTGCCGCGCAAAGATGATGGCGAACGGCCCATTGACCAGCGCGCTCCCGTACACCTCGCGGAGCGCCGAGTACAGGCGCCGCTTCCCCTCCGGCATCCGCTCGATCTGCTCCCAGAACGGCGCCGCCAGCACGTCGCACGCCACCTCCACCGGCAGCCCGTGCCGGCGTATCAGCAGGTCCAACAGGTATGCCATCACCTCCGTATCGGTGCGCATCGTGCACTGATACCCGAACATCTCCAGGTATCGCCTGTTGATCCCATAGGACGAGATCTCCCCGTTGTGCACCACCGACCAGTCCAGCAGCGTAAACGGATGCGCTCCCGCCCACCACCCCGGCGTGTTCGTCGGGAACCGCCCGTGCGCTATCCACGTATGCCCCTCGTACTCCTCCAGCCGGAAGAAATCCGCAATGTCCTCTGCATACCCCACCGCCTTGAACGCCCCCATGTTCTTCCCGCTCGAGAACACGAAAGCGTCCGCTATCTCCGCATTGATCCGCATCACGCTCCCCAGCACATGGTCCTCCGCCGTCACGCCCAGCTCGTGCAGCTTGCTCGCCCGCGGCGCCACGAAGTACCGCATCAGCGCTGGAGGATCCACAATGTTCCGGTTCGGCCGCGTCGGAATCCGCTCGTCATGAACCACGTCGAACTCCTCCGACAGGACATCCTCCGTCCCATCCTGCGCCTCATCGGTGTAGTACATGATGTGGAGCGCGAACTGCTCCGCCCGATCCGGGTAGATCCCGTACGCGGCAAATCCTCCGCCCAGCCCGTTGGACCGGTCGTGCAGGATCGCAATCGACTGCCGGATCGCCCTCCCATCCACCCGCTCTCCGGTCAGGCTCATCATCCCGCTCAGCCCACATCCCGAAATCGTACGCAGACCCCGGTCGAACCCTGCCTCACCCATCGCTCTCCTCCTCCCTGTAGGGCGGGCATGTCTCTGCATGCCCGCCGTCCCCCCCTTCAAGCAGGGACCTCAGTTCCTCCGCCGCGGCCTCCGGCGCCGGCGGCAGGCCCAGTCGCTTGCGCTGTCCCACCGAAGCGTCGATCAGTTGCCCCCTCTCCCGGAACGCTCGCATCCCCTCCACTGCTCCGGGCGGCGCCAGCCCCCGTGCGATCGCCAGATTCTTCGCCACCCGCAGGATCGCAAGCTGGTCGTACTTGTTCGGGCACAGCTCCGCGCATGTATAGCACTCCACGCACTTCCACAGCTCCGGCGACTCCAGCACCGCTTCCAGTTCCCCCGCCGCCAGCGCCCGTACCAGCGCGTTCGGATCGTACGTCGGGTCCGCTCGCGCCACCGGGCAATCGTCCACACACGCCCCGCACTCCGCGCACGCCTTCAGCAGCCCATAATCCCAGTGGCGCCGTATCACATCCATCACCTCCCGGCGTTCGCGCCACCTCGCCAGGAACGGCTCCACCGCCACCCGGTGCCTCTCCATCCCCAGCTCCTCGGGCTCCAGACCCAGCGCCAAACCCAACAGCTCAGGGTAGTAGAAGACCGGCAGATGGAGGTCCTCGCCGCTTCGTCGCAGCACGTGCTGCATGTTGTCGTACTGCATCATGCACGACGGACAGACCACCGTCACCGCCTCCGCCCCCTGCTCCACCATATCCCCCAGCTTGCTCCGGCACATCGCCTGCGCCGTCTCCTCTTCCCCCGCCCTCAGCAGCAGGTTCCCGCAGCACTCCATCTTCGAGGGATACGCCACGCTCTCCGCACCCAGCGCCTCCACCAGCTCATCGAACTTCCGTGGCCAGAACGGATCGTCGAACAGCAACTCCCCGCTCGGCCGCAGCAGATGACACCCATAATGCACCGCCACCCGCATCCCCGTCATCGGATACACCACCCGGCTCGCCAGCCCGCCCGGCCCGAAATCCCGGTGCAGTAGATCCACCACGTGCAGCACGTCCGTTGCCCCCGTATAATGCCGTCCCACCCGCGCCAGTTCCCGGTTCACCTCTGCCCGTACTTGCGGGTGTGTGTGCAGCTCTACCTGCGCTTCCTTCAGCGTAGAGAAGCACCCCGTGCAGGGCGTCACGAAGGCCCGTCCCGCCTCCTCCGCCACTGCCAGGTTCCGCGCCGCCGTCAGCAGCCACGTCCGGTG
>JAUVSA010000289.1 GCA_030597345.1 Bacillota bacterium | reverse complement strand
GCGAGCGCGGATGAGCATCGGCCTGCTGAGGCAAGTAACAGTCGCCCTGCTGTGCCTGGGGATGATGGCAGGGGGGAGCTGGGCTGCTCCCTGCGACGGATGCAGCGGGAGTGTGCGTGGGGAATGCAACCTGGCCGGTGCTGGCGAGACCTGCGACTGCTGCGCGGTGGAACCGTCGGCTCCAGGGCCGGTTGAGGGAGCAGTCGGCGCGGAGGTGGAGGGCGGGGAGTGTCCGTGCCGCGTGACCGCACAGCATCCGGCTACCGGAGCGGCGGAGCGGACCGTTCTGTGCGATGGGTCCACGCTCTCTGTGGGGATACCGGTAGACCGGCAGGTCGGGGCTGTACGGGATTGGATTAGGCTCCCAGGTGTCATTTCCCAGGCATCGGGGCATCTCGCCGCACGTTCCGGAAGCACGCGTTCTCCCCCGCTAGCGTAGTCTCAGGGAGCGGTTCGCCTGAATCGCGCTTTGACTCCTCGTGGGGACGAGGTGGGCCGTTCCCTACTCTTTCGAAGCCAGCAAGTGAGACAGGTCCTGCACTCGCCGTGTGGCCAGAATGTGCCAGGGGAGGGCAGGCGAGAGCCAGGAGGCTGGCAATTCCCTGCGGAAACTTCGTAATTGCCTGCTTGTAGTGCAAGTTGCGAAGGATACTCGGAGGCTAGCAGTGAGAGTGACAAAGATATGGCTGTTATTGGGTCTGACGGCGGTGCTGGGGCTGGCGTCGGATCGCGGATCGGCGGCAGGTCCGGGGGAGGAAGCCGGACCTGGACCGACGGTGGAAGCGTTGGTGGCGGAGGCGCTGGAACGGAGCGCAGAGCTGGCCGCGCTGGCCGAGCGGATAACCGCGGCGGAGGCGTCCGCGGCGCCAGCGGGGGCGCTGCCCGATCCGATGGCCTCGATCGCGATTTCGAACGTGCCGGTGGAGGGCATCGAGCTGGATCGGACGCCGATGAGCGGGATATCGCTGGGGGTGTCCCAGGGGGTGCCTGCAGGAGCGAAGAGGGGGCTGCGGCGGCGGGCCACGGAGCAGGAGGCGGAGGCGCTGAGGGCGCGCTATGAGGACCGGCGCAACGACCTGGTGCGCCGGGTGAAGCAGGCCTACATCGAGCTGCAGTACCTGGATGAGGCGCTGGTGATTGTGGAGGAGAACAAGCGGCTGGCGGAGGACTTCCTGGCGACTGCGGAGGCGCGGTACGCGACGGGGAAAGGGCTGCAGCAGGATGTGTTTCGGGCGCAGGTCCGGTTGTCGCGGATGATCGACGTGTTGGTGGCGCTCCGCCAGCGGCGGGCGGGGGCGGCGACGCGGCTGAACAAGCTGCTGTATCGGCCGCCGGGAGGACCGGTGCCGACGCTGTCAGGTGTCAGCCTGAGCAAGCTGGGCCTGTCAGGGGAGTCATTGGGGGCGCGTGCAGAGGCGGAGAATCCCCGGCTGAAGGAGCGACGGGTTCGGGTCGAGCAGGCAGGAACGCGGGAGAGGCTGGCAGCGGCGGGGATACGGCCCGATTTGAAGGTGGGAGTGAGCTATCGCATCAGGCAGAGCGTGCCGATGGACCCGGTGCGAGGAGAGGATTTCTGGTCGGTATCGGTGGGGATGAGTCTTCCCTGGGTCTATCGGAAGGAGAAAGTGGACCAGGAGGTGCAAGCGGGGGCGGCGCGGCGGGCGGCTGCGGAGCTGGACCTGGAGGCAATGCTCAACGAGCTAACGGCGAGGATCGAAGGGCTGGTGATCGATACCGTGCGTGAGAATGAGCAGATTGCGCTGCTGGAGACGGGGCTGCTGCCGCAGGCCGAGGGGGCGCTGGCGTCTTCGCGGGCGGCGTACGCCACGGGACAGGTGGAGTTCCTGACCTTGCTGGATAATCAGACGAACTTGTACAACTTGGAGCTTCAACGGCTGCGCCTGACGGCGGACCACGAAGCGGACCTGGCGGAGCTGGAGTATGCGGTGGGCGGAGCGTTGACGCCGGAGGCGTCTGAGCCGGAGGTGAGCAGTGATGCAGAATAGGACGAGGAGGCTAGGACGAACGTGGGTCACCGTGCTGGTTGTAGTGCTGGTGATAGCCGCGGTTGGGTTCGGCGGGTATCGAATGGTGACCCGCGGCGGCGGCGAACGTGCGGCGGAGTCGGCGGAGCTGTGGACGTGCCCCATGCATCCGTCGGTGATCCGGTCGGAGCCGGGGAGCTGTCCGATCTGTGGGATGGATCTGGTGCTGGTGGAGGATGAAGGGGAGAAAGGGGGTGGGATCGAGGGGCACGGTGTGGTGGCGATCAGTGCGGAGCAGCGGCGGCTGATAGGGGTGGTGACGACGGAGGTGGTGCGGAGGCCGCTGGAGCGGGTGGTGCGAACGGTGGGGATAGTGACGGTTGACGAGACGCGGCTGTCGCGCGTGCACACGAAGGTGGACGGGTGGATCGAGGAGCTATACGCGAATGAAACGGGGAGGATAGTGCGGAGGGGCGAGCCGCTGCTCACGATCTACAGCCCGGACCTGGTGAGCACACAGGAGGAGTACCTGCTGGCGATGCGTTCGCGGGATCGGGTGGCGGAGAGCCCGTTTCGGGAGGTGCGAGAGAGTGGGGAGTCGCTGGTAAGGACGACGCGGGAACGGCTGCGGCTGTGGGACATTCCGGAGGAGGCCATCGAGCGCCTGGAGGAAACGGGCGAGGTGCTGAAGGCGCTGACGCTGCATGCGCCGGCGACGGGCTATATCATGGAGAAGCACGCGCTGGAGGGGATGCGGGTAACGCCCGGGATGGCGCTGTACAGTCTGGCCGATCTATCGCGGGTGTGGGTGGAGGCAGACGTGTACGAGTTCGAAGCACCGCTGGTGGCGGTCGGGCAGGAGGCGACGCTGACGCTCTCGGCGCATCCGGGGCGGGCATTTCGAGGACGAGTGAGCTATGTATACCCGACGGTGAAGGCGAGGACGCGAACGCTGACGGCGCGGCTCGAGTTCGACAATCCGGGGCTGGCTCTCAAGCCCGACATGTATGCAGATGTCGAGATTCTGGCGCCGACGGCGGAGGAGCTGGTGATTCCGCAGGAGGCGGTGCTGCACTCGGGGAGGCGGAAGGTCGTGTTCGTGGAGGAAGAGGAAGGGAGATTCGTGCCGCGGGAGGTGACGGTCGGCACCCGCGGCGGCGGCTACTACCCCGTGCTGAGCGGCCTGGAGGAGGGCGAGGT
>JAUVSA010000241.1 GCA_030597345.1 Bacillota bacterium | reverse complement strand
GCGGGCCTGGCAACGGCCGGGACCTGGCTGGCACTGAGTAGGCCCTACAACTGGTATGACCTTGTCGTGGCCTGGTTTCTGGCCAGCTTCATCGGCACTGGTGCCTATCCCCTGCTTGGGGGCCGCGTCTGGTGTCGGTTCTTCTGTCCCCTGCGAGCGATGCTGGGTTGGTTCTCGCGGCGCGGCCGGTTCGCCATCTACACCGACGCGCAGCGCTGCGTGGAGTGCGGCACCTGCAACCGCTACTGCGAGATGGGCATCGACATCCGCTCCCGCGCCCGCCAGGGCATACCGATGAGAGACGTTCAGTGTGTTGCCTGCGGGGCCTGCATCGCCGTGTGTCCGCGGTACGCGCTCAGCTTCTATCGCTATCCCAGCCCCGAGGAAGCAATGAGCGCGGCGAATACGCGCCGGTTCCGCAGACCGTTCCGTCGGCAGCTAGCGACCCCCGGGGAGCGCTGAACGTGGAGCCCTACGTCATTGTTGGCAACGGAGTTGCCGCAGTCAACGCGATAGAAACCATTCGGGCGCGCGGGAACACCTCCCCGATCATCGTCCTGACCGATCAAGAGTGCGCTTTCTACTCCCGCCCATCTCTCTACTACATCATGCTCGGCCGCATCCGGTTCGAGGACGCCTGGGGCCGCCCGCCCGAGTTCTACGAACGCAATGGAGCCGACCTCCGGTGCAGCACCACGGTGGCGAGCGTAGATCCCGAAGCACATACGGTTGAGATCGAGGGCCAGGGACCGTTGCGCTACTCCCGGCTCTTGCTCGCGACGGGGACGCGGGGCCGCTTTCTGCCCTGGGCCGATCAGGATCTGAGAGGCATAATCACCCTGAACACGCTGCTGGATGTGACCAACATAACTGACCTGTTGAGCGATTCACGGGCGGCCGTGATCGTGGGAGGCGGGCTCACCTCCATCGAGCTGGTGGAGGTGTGCCGCCACTGGGGTGTGCCGACCACATTCGTCATGCGGGGGAGTCACTTCCTCGACCGGCAGTTGACCCGGGAAGAGGCGGAGCTGATCCACGAACGCCTGCGGATGGGCGGGGCGGACGTCCGCACCGGGGAAGAGATCGTGGAAGTGACCGGAGAAAACGGCCGCGTCGCGCGCGCGGTCATGAAGTCGGGAGAGGAGATCATCTGCGACATTGCCGGATGCACCGTGGGGGTGACCACTAACAAGGAGCTTGCCGAGGCCGCAGGTGGCGAGACCGATCGCGGGATCGTGGTCGATGACCGCATGCGGACCACTGTGGCGGACGTCTACGCGGCAGGCGACGTGGCCCAGGTGAGAGGGCCCGATGGGAAGCCGGCTCCCTCGGAAATGCTGTGGTACGTCGCCGCAGACATGGGCCGGATCGCGGGCGACAATATGGCCGGGGGCGACGAGAGATACCGCAAGCGCGTCTTTCTGAATGCCGCGGAGTTCTGCGGGGTAGACTTCTGCGGGGTGGGGGAGATAGTGCCCGGGCAGCCGGATGTGGAAACAATCACCATTAGGGACCCGGCGCGCGAGGGAAGCGCTCGCCTCGTGATGCGAGATGGAGTGATGATCGGAGCTTGCTTCCTGGGGGACATCCGACTCGCCGACATCGCGCGCGGAGTCATTGCACAGGGGGCGAGGCCGAGTGAGCTTCCCGCCGACCACCCGCTCCGTTTGTTGCTCGAAAGGAGATCGCCGTGACGCGGTTGCTGCCATTGGTGCTTGCAGTTTCTGCGGCCGTGCTGGTGCACATCGGGGGATGCCAAGGACCCGAGCCGGCCGGTCCGGCCGGCGCCGCAGCGAATGCAGCGCCCACCCCGATCGAGCACACGCTGTTCGATGAGATCCTCCGCGCCCACGTCAAAGAGGGCATGGTCGACTACCGGACGCTGCAGGCGAAGGACGCGGGCAAACTTCAAGAATATCTGCGGTCGCTGGCTCTGGCCGATCCCACGGCATTCAAGGGGCCCGACGACGAGCTGGCATTTTGGCTCAACGCCTACAATGCGTTCGTCATCGCTGGTGTGCTGGAGCACTACCCGGGTCTCGAGAAAGTGCAGGACTTGCCCGACTTCTTCAAGGACACTCGCTGGAGCGCGGCCGGCCAGCTCTACTCGCTCAACGAGATCGAGAACGAGATTATTCGCCCAGAGTTCGGCGACCCGCGCATTCACTTCATCTTGGTGTGCGCGGCGCAGAGCTGTCCGCCGCTGCAGGCAGGCGCGATGATCCCCGAGACCCTCCAGGCCGATCTCGACCGCGCGACACGGGAAGCGGTCAACAACGCGAAATACGTCCTGGTCGACGCGGACGCGGGCGTGCTCCGACTGACGCGCATCATGAGCTGGTACCAGAAAGACTTCGTGGAAAAGGACGGCTCTCTGGAGGCGTTCTTGCTGCGCTATCTCGAGGAGCCGGCCCGCAGTCAGGTTGAGGGCGGGGAGCACACCATCGAGTTCATGGCCTACGACTGGACGCTGAACGACCTGTCGTGACCCGTCGGCGCACGCGAGCAATCATCAAATAGATCAACTGACCTACGAGCAGGGCATAGACAGGAGCATATCCGACCCACAAGAGCGTCTCCCGCGCGGCATCGTCGGCCGGGAGAAGCCAGCGGGCATGGTCCTGGGCCGACTCGGTCAGGCTGCGGGCATAGTACTGGGCCGACACGGTCAGGCTGAAGAGCGCGAGCCCCGGGATTGCCCACCAGCACAGCGCCGGCACCACCCAGATGGCGTACCACGGGAGCGTCGGCGCGCCGAGCAGCAGCTGCGCCCCGATGGCGCCGAAGGTCGCTCCGAGCAGCCATTTCATACCTGGTCTCTGTCGCCACGTCAGCACTACCACGACCAGAACCACCGCGGCCAGAGTGATGTTCCGAGTGAGGGCGAAATGCTCGGCGACGCTTCTCTCGAGCATTCTGTCCAGCAGCACAAAGATGCTTGCGTTGGTCTCCCAGCCGCCCAGGTACGTCGCCAGCCCCTCGAACATGCGCTCCCGCGCGCCCACGAATGGCGCCACCAGCGTGAGCATGGCGAGCGCGAATGCGGCGAGGAATCGCCAGCCACCACGCTTGAGGAAGAACGGCAGCGCGAGCAGGGCATATCCCTTCGCCATCACCGCCCCGGCGAGGGCGACGCCGCCGGCCGACCCCGGACGGGCGCGGCTGCGGGCGGCGAGCAGCAGCGCGAAGAGGAGCAGGAAGAGCCCGAACGCATCCACATGCGCCCCGGCCGTGACCTCGGTGGCCGACACAGGGCACCATGCATACCAGATCACTCGCTCTCCCGGGCGGCCGGTGCGCCGGAGCAGCGCGATCAGCACCAGAATGCTGGCGACGTCGAAGATAGTGAAAGCCCACCTGAAGGCCTCTGCATCGCGATCACGCACGCGGGCGAGACCGGCGAACAGCATCTGCGCGAGGGGCGGATAGATCGTTGGGACGCGCTTGTAGTTGATCTCGCGCCAGTTCTCGTCCCGCAGTGCGCGGAGGGTCCTGATGTCTGCGGGAGATTTTCTGTCCTCAGGGGCCCTCGGTGCTCTGGCCGCCTGCGGCGGATACCGGTAGGGATTGATGCCGGCGTTGATGACGCGCCCGTCCCAGAGGTACCGCCACACATCCGTCGATAGGGGCGGAGTGCGCGCGAGGCACACCAGTCGCATCCCGATCGCCACCAGCACGATCCAGAGGAGCACCCAGCGCGGCGCACGTCCGGCTCGGCTGGCGACGACGGCCGCGACGAGGTAGACGATCCACGCGGCGAGATACGACTGTAGGAATCTG
>JAUVSA010000244.1 GCA_030597345.1 Bacillota bacterium | reverse complement strand
GCAGACGCGGAGGTAGCCGCCGGTCTCGCCGCCCATCCAGTAGCTGAGGTCCACCCAGTTGGGGAGGTCGTCGAGGCGCTTGCGGTACCAGGGGAGGTACTCGCTGAGATGGCCGTTGGACTCGGTGGAGTAATAGCCGAAGCGGCGGAGCATGTCGATGCGCACCTTCTCGGACTTCATGAGGTCGGGGTCTTTCTCGAAGGCGGCGAGGAGCTTGTCGGTGAGGTCCTCGCCCTTGTGCCTGATGCTGATGTACCAGGTCTGGTGGTTGATGCCGGCGCAGATGATGTCCACCTCTTCCTGGGGGAGGCCGAGGGCGTTGGCGATCTGCCAGTGGCCGCCCTGGACGCCGTGGCAGAGGCCGATGGTGTTGACGCCGCCGTACTCGTTGGCGGCCCAGGTGTTCATGGCGTTGGGGTTGGCGTAGTTGAGGAAGAGGCAGTCGGGCGCGGCGACGTCGAGGATGTCCTCGCAGAAGTCGAGCACCACGGGGATATTGCGCTGGCCGTACATGATGCCACCGGGGGCGAGGGTGTCGCCGACGCACTGATCGACGCCGTACTTGAGGGGGATGTCGATGTCGGTCGCGAAGCCCTCGAGGCCGCCGACGCGGACGACGGAGAAGACGTAGTTGGCGCCGGTGAGGGCCTCGCGGCGGTTGGTGGTGGTGGGGAGCTTGGCGGGGAGGCCGGCGGCGGCGATGTCGCGGGCGAGGAGCTGGCGGATCATGTCGAGGTTGCGCTTGTCGAGGTCGGTGAGCGCGAACTCGATATCCGCGAACTCGGGGACGGTGAGGATGTCCTTGACGATCCCGCGGGTGAAGCCGATGGAGCCGGCTCCGATTACGGCGACTTTGAGAGGCATGTTGTTTCCTCCTGTTGGAATCTCGCGATTCTGCGCCAAGTGTCTGATGATTCTGCGCGGCCCCGTCAGATCACCTGCGTGGACTGGCAGAAGAGACGGACGCGGTCGAGGGAGGTATCGGGGGTGAACGGGCTGCCGACGGAGAGGACGAAGTTGCCGTCGCTGCCGGCGACGTCGATCTGGCGGCGCACTTCGGCGAGGACCTCTTCGTCGGAGGCCTTCTCGAGGAAGTGGGCGTCTACGTTTCCGAAGAGGACGCGGTCGGGGCCCATCACGCGGCGAATCTCGGCGAGGTCGATGCCGTAGTTCTTTCGATCTTCCTCGAAGATGATGGCGGTGAAGGGGAGCTTCTTCAGGTGATGGAGGAGGGGCATGAGGTTGCCCGAGAAGTAGAGGACAGTGCGGAAGCCGAGGTCTTCGAAGAACGGGAGGGAGCGCTCCATGTAGGGGAAACTGAACTCCAGAAACATCTCCGGCGAGATGATGTCGGCGGGGGCGAGGCGTTCCTCGACGAACGCGATGCCGGTGCCGGGGGGGCGCTGGGCGAGGGGGCGGGCGGAGGGGCGGGGGAGCCGGGCGTCGAGGATCTGGTGGACGAGGTCGGGAGAATCGACGAGGGCGGAGATCATGGTCTGGAAGCCGAGGATGGTGAGGAGGGAGACGTAGGGAGCGGTGTAGGTTTCGTAGAGAGGGCGATTGTCGGGGTAGCGGGCAAGGAGGGCGCGGGCGAGTTCGCAGCGGCCGGAGTCGCGCTCGGCGGCGATTTCGTCGGGGGAAGGATCGGGGGCGGGCCGCGCTTCGCGCTGAGCGCGAGCGGCGGCCTCTTCGAGGGAGAGGTAGTCCTGACCTCCGGACCAGAGGCGGGCGTAGGAGTGGGTCCTTTCGGCCACCATCCTCGAGTGGTATGCCTGGCGGTTTGGCGGAAGCCAGGTGGCGTCGCCGTCTGCGTCCACCCGATAGAGGTCATCGCCGCGGCGCTCTACGGTGGCTCCGGCCGCTTCGGGCGGGGTGCTGATGGTGGGGAGGATGAGCCAGGCCGGGGGCGGGTAGCAGGTGTCGAGGATGTCGGTGTGAATCTCCAGCTCGAGGTCGAAGTATGCCTGGTATTCGACGGGGAGGCGATCCGTTCCGGCGGCGTCGAGGCGGTCTCGCCACTTGCTCCAGCGGAGCGCCACGCGGTGGAACTCGAGGGGGCCGAGGCCCTCGTAGCTCGGCGCGACGGGGACGAAGGGCGGACGCTGGCCGTTGAGGATGAGGTTGAGGGGATCGGTTGGATGGGTGTTGGTTTGCATGGCAGTAAGGTTGGCGCTGCTCCGGGGTCTGTCTGAGATGGAGGTAGATTCGGTGCTGTGTCGGTGCCGCCTCTTCGAGCGCGGGCAGGGGAGGAAGAAGAGGAGAGCGGGCGGTGCGCGTGGCATAGGTCCGGACGCACGGAGGAGATAGTACATGCAAGGGTCGTTGGAACGAGTGCGGCGGGTGATGGCGGGGGAGAAGCCGGATCGGGCGCCGCTGTTCGACTTGCTGCCGAACGACGCGGTGCTGCGGCAGTTCAATCGGGGCGCGCCGGTGGAGGTCGGGGATGATCGGAGCGCGGCGCGGGCGATTGCGGCGGCGATTGACGGGTCCAGGCAGTCGCAGTACTCGCCGGCGGAGGCGAGGACGGAGCATCTGCCGGGGGGAGGGGAGAAACGTGTCGAGCGGTGGACGATCTGGGAGGGGACGAAGTCGTACTCGTCGAGTGAGGAGTACCGGGAGGTAAAAGAGCGGGAGATCGCCGAGAGGCGCAGGTCTGTCTCGGAGCCGATCAAGACTGGAGAGGACGGGTATTACCTTGGGCTGCGGGAGGTGCGGTCGTGGTTTGGCGATGACTTCTACTTTCTGCTGGGCTGTCCGTCGCCGTCGCTGATGGGGATCTGGTGGGAGGTGGGGCTGGAGGAGTTCAGCTACTACTTGTATGACTGCGAGGAGGTGATCGTCGAGCAGCTCGAACTGAACACGGAGCGTGCCTGCCGGTGGATCGAGGGGCTGCCGGCCGACGATCCGTTCGAGGCGGTGTTCATCGGGGAGGACATTGCGTTCAAGACAGGGCCGATGATGCGGGTGGATTGGCTGGAGCGGGAGTACTTCCCGCGGCTGGCAAGGGTGATCGAGGCGCTGCACGGGCGGGGCAAGAAAGTGGTGTTCCATTCAGATGGCAATCTGAATGCGATTATGGATGGGCTGGTGGAGGCGGGTAGCGACGCGCTGAATCCGGTGGAGATAATGGCGGGAATGGACCTGGCCGATCTGCACCGGCGGTATCCGAGGTTGGTGTTTGCAGGGGGGATCGATGTCAGTCATCTGCTGCCGTTCGGGACGCCGCAGCAGGTGAGGGAGGCGGTGGTGAAGGCGATCGAGGATACGGAGGGGCAGATTCTGGTGGGGTCGAGCACGGAGGTGCTCGATGCGGTGCCGCTGGGGAACTTCCTGGCGATGCGGGAGGCGGCGATGGGGTATGGGTTTTGAGGCGTGACGGGCGCGGGCCGGCTTCGGCAGTAGAACTACCGAAGCAACGGCAGCGAAGGGGAGGCGGGGCGGGCGTTAGATGGTTTCGGGAGCAAGCTCCCGAAACACCCATTAGGACAGATTCTTCGCTTCGCTGAGGATGACAGCATGGGGAAGCGGCGGGCATGGGCATGCCCGCCCTACAAAGGCAGGAGGCGGAGCTCCTTGTTATGGTTGGTGTGAGAGAGGAGATGAGGATGAGGGTGGTAGTCAGGCTGCTAGCGGTCGTGCTGGGGTCTGGGCGCGTCTGCTCGGCGAGTGATGCGCTGCCAGCGTTTCCGGGGGCG
>JAUVSA010000219.1 GCA_030597345.1 Bacillota bacterium | reverse complement strand
GCATTCCCCACGCACACTCCCGCTGCATCCGTCGCAGGGAGCAGCCCAGCTCCCCCCTGCCATCATCCCCAGGCACAGCAGGGCGACTGTTACTTGCCTCAGCAGGCCGATGCTCATCCGCGCTCGCTCAAGAAGATAGTTACTTCTCTCACTAGATTATACCGTTCGAGGCCTGCCCAAAGAACCCCTTCGGCCCCCTTGCTTTGTTGGAAAAGGCACCAAAGCGCCCTGGCCACACAAAGGCGCCGCCCTCTCGGACGGCGCGCCTCACCTCCCCGCCTTCTGCCTGGACTAGCCGTGCAGCTCGATCAGGTCGTTTCGCCGGACCGCCTTATCCAGCCGCGCCGGTCGGCCGTTCACCACCACTCGTTTGATCTCCTCGTCGAACAACCCTACCTGTGACACCACATCCCGCACCCGACACCCAGCCGGCATCGTCATATCGATGCCTTCTGCGCTCAGGCGGGAATGCCGTGCCAGCCGCCCTTGCGGCACTACCCGTATCCGAAGCATCGCCTCCTCGCGCCTCCTCTCCCTACGTTCGCCGCTGCTGCACGGCCAGGCTCTTCCGCCACACCAGTTCCGCCACGTGCTCGTTCGGGAACCAGCGCACCTCCCCATCTTCCCCCGGCGGTATCGGCGCCACCGCTACCCACCCTTCATCGTGGAGCGTGATCTCGCCTTGCACGGACTCCCCGCTCCCGGCGAGCTTGATCTCCCCATATCCCTTCATGATGATATGCACTGGCGGCCTCTCCCTCGGCAGCTTTCCCCCCCGACAGTCATCGCATTATACCACGGACCAACCCGAATCGCGCGCAGCGCACGGCCCAGGAAGGTGAACCCCCATACCTCCTCCAATATCTATCGATACCTCATATTCCAAGAGGACTATCCCCAGGAGGTGCCCGTGCCTGACCCCGCCGCGGCTGATACTGTCGATCTTCGCAGCGACACCATCACCCAGCCCACCCCCGAAATGCGTCGCGCCATGGCTGAAGCTGTCGTTACCGACTACGCCCGCGACCCATGCCCCACCACCACACGCCTCGAGCAGCTCGCCGCCGAGCTCACCGGCCACGAGGCCGCGCTCTTCTGCACCTCCGGCACCATGGGCAACCTCGTCGCCTTCATGACACACCTCCGCCCCGGCGAAGAGGTCATCGCCGAACGCGACTCCCACTTCCTCCACTTCGAAACCGGCGGCTGCACCGCCGTCGCCGGCGCCATCCCCCGCACTCTCTCCGGTCGCGCCGGCCGCATGGACCTCGACGAGCTCCAGGCCACCATTCGGCCCGGCAGCACCCACAACCCGCGAACTGCCCTCATCGTCGCCGAGAACACCCACAACCTCGCCGGCGGCACCTGCCTCGATCCCGACTACATGCGCGGCCTCTGGCAGATCGCCCGCGACCGCGACGTCCCCGTCCACCTCGACGGCGCCCGCGTCTTCAACGCCGCCGTCGCCCTCGGCGTGCCCGCACATATCCTCACTGTGAGCTGCGACTCCCTCATGATCGACCTCAGCAAGGGCCTCTGCGCGCCCTACGGCTCGCTTCTCTGCGCGGGCGCCGACTTCATCACCCGCGCCCGCCTCATGCGCCCGCGCCTGGGTGGAGGCGTCCGCCAGATCGGCCACATGGCCGCCGCCGGCATCGTCGCCCTCGAGACCATGATCGACCGCCTCGCCGAAGATCACGCCAACGCCCGCCGCCTCGCCGAAGGAATCCACCACATCCGTCCCGACCTCCTCGACCTGGACCTCGTCCAGACCAACATCATCAACCTCGACACCCGCCCCCTCGGGCTCCCCGCCCCCCGGTTCGCCGCCAAGCTCACCGAGGCGGGCGTCCGCTGCCTCCCCATGCACCCCCACCGCATCCGCTTCGTCACCCACCACGATGTCACCCCCGCCGACATAGACCGCGCCCTCGACGCCACCGCCGAGGTTCTCCGTGACCTCTCCTGACCGGGCCGCGCCCAGACCTCCGCATGTCCCCAACCCACACTGGTGCCCCACCAGGGCACCCCGAAGCCCCCGCAGGACATCCCGCCGCGTTCGGGGAATACTAAGAAGATAGCGATGTAGGGCAGGAGGGTCTCTCCTGCCCTCTGCGCTCGACCTGTTACCTACCATCAGAACCATGCCAGAACTCAAGATCACTGACGACCTCGACATTCTCTTCCAGGCGTTGCCCCCGCACATAACCTCTCGCCTCCGGGAGATCAACCGCCGGGAGGAGCGCCTCGAGGTGGTCCTCGACCTCGGCCGCGAGCCCGAGGCCCGCTTCCCGGCAGAGGCCGTCGGCCTCTCCTCCGAGGTCGTCACCCGGGAGGACATCGAGTATGTCGTCGCTCGCGTCGGCGCCTTCACCGAAGACAACCGCGCCGGCATCGAGCGCACCCTCCACCGCATCTCCGCCATCCGCAACCGGCAGGCCCGCATCATCGGCCTCACCTGCCGCATCGGACGCTGCGTCTACGGCACCGTAGACATCGTCCGCGATATCGTCGAGACCGGAAAGAGCATCCTCCTCCTCGGCCGGCCCGGCATCGGCAAGACCACCAAGCTCCGCGAGGTCGCTCGCGTCCTCGCCGACGAGTTCAGCAAGCGCGTCGTCATCGTCGACACCTCCAACGAAATCGCCGGCGACGGCGACATTCCCCACCCCGGCATCGGCCGCGCCCGCCGCATGCAGGTCCGCCGGCCCGAGCTCCAGCACGCGGTCATGATCGAAGCTGTCGAGAACCACATGCCCGAGGTCATCGTCATCGACGAAATCGGCACCGAGGCGGAGGCCCTCGCCTCCCGCACCATCGCCGAGCGCGGCGTGCAGCTCGTCGGCACCGCCCACGGCAACAACCTCGACAACCTCCTGATGAATCCCACCCTCTGCGACCTGGTCGGCGGCATCCACGCCGTCACCCTTTCAGATGAAGAGGCCCAGCGCCGCGGCACGCAGAAGACGGTCCTCGAACGCAAGGCACCTCCCACCTTCGATGTCGTCATCGAGATCACGGAGATCAACAGCCTCGCCATTCACCACGACGTCGCAGACGTCGTCGACCGCTATCTCCGCGGGCTGGTCACCGCCCCCGAAATCCGCCGCCTCAGGCCCGACGGCGAGGTCGAAGTGGTCGCTTCCCAGGAAATCGGCATCCACCGCGTGCGCCCGCTCCCGCCCTTCCGCACGGAGCAGCTCCCCGAGTCCGCTGTCCCGCAGGGCCGCGAGCTTCGCATCTTCCCCTATGGCCTCAGCCGCAACAAGCTGGATCGCGCCCTCTCGGACCTCGGCCTCCGCGCCCAGATCGTCAAGCACGCCGACCAGGCCGACGCCATCCTCACCCTCAAGGCCCACTACCGCCGCGAGACCGGCAAGTTCCAGGACGCCATCGCCGCTGGCATCCCCGTCCATGTAGCGCGCTCCAACACCCACCAGCAGATACTCGGCATCCTTCGCGAGATCTTCCGCCTCAACCGCCTCTCCGCCGAGGAGCGCGCCCTCCAGGAAGCCCAGGCCGCCATCGAGCACGTCCTCTACACCTCCGAGCCCATCGAGCTCGCCCCCCAGGGCTCCTACCTCCGCCGCCTCCAGCACCAGCTCGTCAACCAATCCCAGCTCCATTCCGAAAGCGTCGGCCTCGACCCCGCCCGCCGCCTGCGTATCAGCAAGTGACGCGCGCCCATCTCGTGGGGCAGGAGATTGCTCCTACCAGACTCTGGCCATTCGGGCACCCTCGCACCGCCCGCCTACTAACCGCCTCCGCCAGCGAATGGCCATCCCTCCTTCGCTCGCCAGCGTAGAGCCCCACCTTGATGCCGAATCCGCACAGGTCTTCAACGCCTCTTCGGGAAGAATGCTGGTGGCTGGCCTCGGTCGTATATGGAGCGACGAAGCAACTTCGCACCACCCTTGTCTCCGGAGCGACGGAGGTTATGTTGAGAGGAACCATCAGTGCACTGGGATGCTGACGCCGCCGACACTCTCCGCAAGATCCCGACTCTCGTCCGTCCCTTGGTTCGCAGAAAGGTAGAGGCATTCGCGCGCGACCGCGGGGCCGAACGAGTCACTCCGGCGTTGCTGGAGGAGGCG
>JAUVSA010000297.1 GCA_030597345.1 Bacillota bacterium | reverse complement strand
TCTGTAGGGCGGGGTCACCGAACCCCGCCGCCGGTTGGCCGTTCTGTAGGGCGGGGTCACCGAACCCCGCCGCCGGTTGGCCGTTCTGTAGGGCGGGGTCACCGAACCCCGCCGCCGGTTGGCCGTTCTGTCGGTGTTTCGGGACTTCAGTCCCGGAACTCGCGCCTTCCCATCTGTCGCTGTTTCGGTAGCGCGCGACTCCCCACTTCGCCGTGTTCCATTCATCCCTTTGGGACGCCAGACGCAGGCGCCCCCAATCATCGCCAGCAAAGCCAAAAAGCGAGTGAGGGGGCGCGGGGGACGAATCGCCGGTCGTCCCCCGCCAAGGATTCCGCCCGGCAGGCATCTGCCGGGCAAGACGTGGATGCCGTTCTACTTCTTCGGTGTTTCGGGACTGAAGTCCCGAAACCGTCACTTCTTCAAAGGCATCGCCAGCACGCGATGAATCGTCATATCGAACAAGTTGGCGCTGGCCGCCGAGGTGGCGACTATCGCGGTATCGGCCCCGTGGCCCGTCCCCGCGCACGACACCACCTGCGCGCCCTCGGGCATCAACCCCGCGTCACACGCCATCGCGATGATCTCCACACACACCTTCATCCCCTGCGAAAACAGATAGAGCGTTTCCGCCACCACCGCGCCCGGCGGGAATCCCTTGAACTTCGCCTGCAGCGCCCGGTCCACCCCGCCCGTCAGCGCGTGCGTCCCGCACACCAGCTTCACCCCCGCCTTCTCCATCCGCCTCCCGTATCGCGCGCTCCACTTCACATCGTACATCTTGTCCACCGCCGGCGCCATCTTCACCCCCACGAAGTTAACCTTCGGATACGCTTCCGCCAGCGGCGCGAACTGCGCCCCCACATACCCCGTGTTCGTCGCCACCACCTCATGCCGCACCCGATGCGCCTTCAGGTACTCGCCCACCGTCTCCACCACCCTCCGCGTGTTCTGCGCCGCCTTCCCCGTGTCCTCGAGATACACAATCGGCTCCACTCGTGCCATCGCTCCACCTCCCTACCGTCGTTCGGCTGCACCTCGCACCTTCCTCGCGCGCTACCATGCACCTTCCCGGGCTTGTTTCATCCCTCCCGTGTGCCAGACGCAACCGTTCTCGATCATCGCCAGCAAAGGCAAAAAGCGGGTGAGGGGGGTCTGGGGGGACTGATCGCTGGCCAGTCCCCCCAGCCTGGCATCCTGCCCGACAGGAATCTGTCGGGCGAAGTGTCTCTCTTCGTCCTTCCAAGGAGAACTTAAATGCTCGGTGAAGCCAGATGCCTCGCACTCCTCGACGCCGCCCTCGCCGTCTGCGACTGCGACCAGGCCGAAGCGATACTCTACTCGACCAACAGCTCCCTCACGCGCTTCGCCGAGTCCGTCATCCACCAGAACGTCGCCGAGCGTGATGTCATGATCTCCGTCCGCGCGATCCTCGGAAAGCGCATTGGCTGCGCCCGCGGCAATCAGCCCACCGAAGACGAAGCGCGGGCCGTCGCCCGCCGCGCCGCCGATCTCGCCCGCCTCTCCGCCGAGGACGAGCACTTCGTCTCCCTCCCGGGACCGCAGCCCCTGCCGGACGTGCCCACCTACTCCGACGCCACCGCCGCCTCCACCCCCGAGCAGCGTGCCGAGGCCGTGCGCGCCATCGTCTCGGTGGCGGAAAGGTCTGCCGCCCGCGCCTCCGGCTCCTACGCCGCAGACACCGCCGAGATCGCCGTCGCCAACTCCCTCGGCGTCCGCGCCTACACCCCCGCCACCGAAGCCAGCCTCATCACCGTGGTCGCGGACGATGACTCCAGCGGCTACGCCGAGTGGCGCGGCACGGACATCTCCAAGCTCAACGCGGTCGAGATCGCCGACATCGCCGCTGGCAAATGCGCGGAGGCCCGCGGCGCCGAGAGCATCGACCCCGGCGAGTACACCGTCATCCTCGAACCCCTCGCCGTCGGCGACATGCTCTCCATGCTCGCCTACATGGGCCTCGGCGCAATGGCCTTCCAGGAGGGCCGCAGCTTCATGTCCGGCCGAATAGGGGAGAAGCTCGCCGGCGACAACATCACCCTCTGGGATGACGCCACCGACCCCCGCCACTGCCCCATGCCGTTTGACTGGGAGGGCGTCCCCAAGCGCAAGGTCACCCTCATCGAGAATGGCATCGCCCGCGGCGTCGTCTACGATTCCTACACCGCCAACAAGGAAGGAAAGGAATCAACCGGCCACGCCTTCCCCGCGCCCAACACCTTCGGCCCCTCTCCCGTCCACCTCTTCCTCGCCCCCGGCGAGGCCGCACTCGACGAGATGATCCTCTCTACTGACCGGGGCATCCTCGTCACCCGCTTCCACTACACCAACATCGTCCACGAAAAGCAGACCATCTTCACCGGCATGACCCGCGACGGCACCTTCCTCATCGAGAACGGCAAGATCTCCCACCCCATCAACAACCTCCGCTTCACCCAATCCATCCTCGACGCCCTCTCCAACGTCCAGATGATCTCCCGCGACCCCGAGCTAGTCGAATACGCCTACGTCCCCGCCCTCAAAATCACCAACTTCACCTTCACAAGCTGACCCCGAGCGGCCTGCCCGCCGAAGCCTCGCGCGGAGGCGGGTCATCCTGCCCCGCTTGAGCTCCGGGTACCGCAGGCTTCAGCCTGCATAGAGCCCCGGGTACCGCAGGCTTCAGCCTGCATAGAGCCCCGGGTACCGCAGGCTTCAGCCTGCATAGGCGGCACAGCCGCCTCCTGTAGGGCGGGGTCTCTGCGCCCCGCCAGGTGTCATTCTGAGCGAAGCGAAGAATCTGTTTGGTTGCTTCGGTAGTTCTACTGCCGAAGCCCCTTGGTCTTTCTCTGCGTCTCTGCGGTGAATCTCGCCCCTACCTCCCCCTCAGCCGCTTCACTCTCTCGTCAAGCGGCGGATGGGTGCTGAACAACGAGTTCAGCTTGCCGCGATATTCGGTCAGCGGATTGATGATGTAGAGGTGGGCGGTAGCCTTGTTCGCCACCTC
>JAUVSA010000100.1 GCA_030597345.1 Bacillota bacterium | reverse complement strand
TACTCGCCTTTGAGCGAGAACATGACGGCGATGGTGAAGAGCAGTGCGATAAGGGTGATGGGGCTGATGCGGGGGATGAACTTGTGCTCATACCATTTTCGGCCTTTTGTCCGCATCAAGATGATCCTGGTGAGGAACCCGCCCAGGAACGGAATGCCCAGGTAGACGAACACGCTTCCGGCGATGCTGCCCATGGTGATCTTCGATAGGTCGACGTCGCCTAAGTCCACTCCCAGCAGCGGTGGAAGCACCTTGATGAACAGGTAAGCGTAGACGGCGTAGAAGAGCACCTGAAAGATGGAGTTGAAGGCGACCAGCCCAGCAGCATACTCCCGGTCGCCCTTTGCCAGGTCGTTCCAGACAATGACCATTGCGATGCAGCGGGCGAGCCCAATCATGATCAGCCCGACCATGTACTCGGGGTATCCGCGCAGCAGCAGGATGGCCAGCGCGAACATGAGCAGGGGGCCCACCACCCAGTTCTGCAGGAGGGAGAGCGAGAGCACTCTGGTGTTGCGGAAGATGGCGCCGAGCTCCTCGTAGCGCACCTTCGCCAGGGGCGGATACATCATGAGGATGAGGCCGACGGCGATGGGGATGGAGGTGGTGCCGACCTGGAAGCGGGTGATGAGGTCCACGACGCCGGGGACCAGAAAGCCCATGCCGACGCCGGCGGCCATGGTGAGGAAGATCCAGAGGGTGAGGTAGCGGTCGAGGACGCTGAGGCGAGGGGTGGGGGCTTCGATGGTTGGGTCAGTCAGTGACATATGTACTCATGTCCATTTCTGCATATGTAGCCGCAAGAAGAAAGTTCGTCATCACTTGCACTCGACCATCTCGCCGTTGACGCGGGGGCGGAGGCAGCGCTGGAGGCGGCGCCGATCCTGTCGGGAGGGCGACTCGGCGGCGGCACGCGCGCAGACTGCGTCGATCACGGCTCGGTCCTCCTGAGAGAGGCCCGAGTTGAGACTATAGTGCATCCACTTGCCTTGACGCCAGTCGGCGACCAGGGAGGCTCCCTTGAGGACGCCGAGGTGGCGGGAGATGGAGTACTGGGGGAGCTGGAGGGCATCGACGATCTCGCAGACGCAGAGCTCGTCGCGGCTGTGGAGCAAGTGAATGATGCGCACCCGGGTGGGGTCGGCGAGGGCCTTGAGGATTCGGACCACTTGGCTCATGGTATCATATGCACCTTCTTACATATGATACCCGATCTGAGGGTGTTGTCAACCCGGACGGGTGAGGAATTTGGTGGCGGGCCGGTCAGCTACTAGATGCGGCCTTGTACTAGATGCGGCCTTGTACTAGATGCGGCCCTGGACTATGACTGCCAGGATCGCCCAGAGACCTCCGTTGAAGAGGTCGCCGACGATGAGGCCGACGGCCAAGGGAATAGTGCGCCGATAGAGGCGCAGGCCGCCGTATCGGGTGACGAGCACTTTGGCGACCCAGCCGATGAAGAAGGGGATGAACCACCACTGCGCGCCCCAGGTGTTGGAGGCGAGGTAGCCGACCGGATGGAGCGGCCACCACCAGAAGCGCAGGCGCACTATGCCGAGCGCGATGGTAACGGCCGCGCCCGCCAAGACGCCGAGCACAGCGTTGAGGTCGGGATTGCTGGGGTTGAGCCGGCTCACGATGAGATTGCCGTCTCCGATGCTCATGGGGCCGAGCCACCCGCCTGTGCTGCAGTCGAGGCCGAACCAGCCGTAGCGGTAGATGCCGGTGAGGACGATGAAGACGCCTGTGACCCAGGCGAAGACGAAGCTCAGCACGATGGCTTTGGCGAGCCGGCGGGCGTCGATTCCCGCTGAGTCGGCGATCTTGAATGTCTCGAGCGCGCTCCCCGGGAAGATCTCGGAGGAGACACTGAAGCCGGGGCGGTAGACCCAGCGGAGGGTGATCATGGCGACGGTCTCGACGGGCCGGAACGTGCTATTGCCCATTTGAACGCCGAGCATGTGGTCGATGTCGCAGGGGAAGCAGATGAAGGCCATGCCGTTCGCGGCACGCAGGCGAGCCCACACCGCGAAGTAGCCTATGGTGAGCAGGACGAGCAGCAGGCCCACCCAGACTCGAGCGCCGCTGATCCAGAGGAAGTAGACGAGGTAGGCGGTGGCGAGGATGAGGCCGAGGAAGGCCAGGCGATAGCTGAGGGGCTCGTCCGCGTCGGCGCGGCCGGACTGTCGGCTGAGGGCGATCCGCAGGGCGCGGGCGAGGTGCTTGCGCGCGATCCAGAGGACCCAGAGGGCGAGCGCGAGCACAGCGCCCGTTCCCTGGAAGACGGGGGCGGGGAAGGAGGAGCCGTACCAGTCCTCCGGGCGTTGAGGCGTGGCACCGGCCGCGATGGCTGCAACGGTGAGAAGCAGCCGGATGATGGTGAACGCCCAGAGCGAGAACGAGAGGTCGGCGGGGATGAGATAGGCGAGGGCGATCATCCACGGCCAGAAGACCAGGGTCAAGCCGCCGAGCCCGGCGGCCGGCCCCACCCTCTGCCAGGGGATGATGTCATACATGAAGAGCGAGACGCTTGGCAGGGCCGGCACCTTTGTCGAGAGGGTGCTCATGAAGTTCAGCCCGAACCCGATGAGGACGCCGATCCCGAACGTCGAGGCGAGGGGGATCTGTCCGGCGCGGCGCCCGTTTCCGTGGGGGTCGCGCACCATCTCGAGGGGGACCTGGGCGAGGGGGAAGGTCAGCCGTTCGTGGGTGATCCACTGCCTTTGCAGGAGTGCCATGAGGCAGAGGCTCGCGACGAAAACTCCGAGCGCGAACGACGACCAGGCAGCGAGCGGCACGAGCCACTCTCCCCAGGGGACGGAGGCACGGCCCTGGAAGAAACCCTCCACCGCCTCCAGGCTGGTCGGTGCCCACCAGTGGGGAACGTAGTGGAGGAAATGGGTGCCCCAGTGGGGCTGCACCTGGGCGCCGTAGTGGAAGGCGATGACCCTGACGAGCATCCAGGCGAGCACGGCGTGGCTGACCGTTGGCACGCCGACGAGCAGCACGGCGTAAACGACCAGCAGCTCGCGGCGGGTGAGGCCACTTCGCCGCAATACGGGAAGGGCCATGAGGATCGCCAGGAGGAACAGCGCGGAGACGGGGACGACGGAAGGAGCGCCCGAGGCGAACGACCAGCCGCCCTCCCAGCTCTTGCCCCAGGCCATCTCGATGTAGAAGTCGAGCAGCCCAAGCAGGACCAGAAAGGCGAGGGCGACCAGCACGGCGCGGCGGGTAACGCCGCCGTGTCTGTCTCCAGGTTCTGCCGGAGCCCGGCTGCCGGGCGAAGCTCGCCTGCCGTCCGAACCTCGGCTGCCGGGCGAAGCTCGCCTGCCGTCCGAAGGCGGGCCTCCATCTGGGAGATGAGGGTCAGTGTCAGGCGTCACTCGGAGAGTATTTTGTAGAGGGGAGGTAGGGTCCTGCCGACAGGGCTGTGTCGATAGTCCGACGGCCGCGGCGCCAGGCGGCATTTGGGGCGAGAGAAGATAGGGGTTATCGGGCGGAAGGGGAGAAGGTGAGAGGGGTCAGGCCGCCGAAAGCTGGCTGCGAATGAAGGTCGCTCGGATCGATTGACTTCGGAATGCGCGACGTGCTAGGATGGCCGGCGAAAAGGGCATTGGAAAGGGTCGATGAGTGGGAGGCGAGGTGATATGAGAGCAGGACACGGGCGCGGAGCAGACGGTGGATGGGGGCTCCGTCGACATTTGGCCGTGTGTGCAAGCAGTTTCCTGCTGGTAGGATTGATGTGTGCGCTCATGCAGTTGGTGAGCGCATCGCCGTGTTTTGCAGTGCTGGGGAAGAAAGAGCCGACGGCGGAACAGCAGGAGTGGTGGCCCAAGTTCGCGGGGGAAGTCGAAATTGACAACCTGGAGAAGCACGTCAGGTATCTGAGCTCGTTCAGCTCCCGTCTGGCCGGGTATCCCGGGGCGGAGAACGCCGCCGAGTATATTGCGGGGGAGCTGGAGCGGATGGGGCTGGAGGACGCGAGCGAGCAGGAGATAGCGGAGGAGGCGCTGGGGCCGAAGCGGCGCTATCGAGAGTCGTACTGGATAACGGTGCCGTGGGTGGAGGGGCAGCCGACGCTGGAGGTGCTGCCGACCGAAACTCGGCTGGCGACCGAAGCTGGGCTGGCGACCGAAACTCGGCTGGCAGGGGAGGAGGTGGAGGCGAGCTACAAGGTCTATCCCCTATGGCCGAATCTGGTGCGGACGTCGCAGCTTGCGGAGGGAGGTCAGGAGTACCGGCTGATCGACGGGCGGGACGGGAAGCTGGCCAGCTTCAACAAGCAGGATGTGCATGGGACAGCGGTGCTGCTGGACTTCAACTGCGGGTCGAACTGGCTGAATGCGCCGCGGCTGGGGGCGCGGGCGGTGGTGTTCGTGGAGCCGGAGACGACGGTGCGGGGGGAGGCGGAGGCGAAGTTCCTGCGGATTCCGATCAACATCCCGCGGTTCTGGATCGGGCGGAGCGATGCGTACCACCTGAAGGCGCGTCTGGCGTCGCAAGAGGAAGTGTACGTCCGGATCAACTGCCGGATGACGTGGGAGCGCAAGCCGGCGTGGAACCTGGTGGCGGAGATTCCGGGGACGGACGAGGAGCTGAGGGAGCAGACGGTCTATCTGACGGCGTACTACGATTCGATGTCGATCGTGCCGCAGTTGTCGCCGGGAGCGGAGAGCGCGTCGGGGGCGGCGGCGCTGCTGGAGCTGACGCGGATACTGAAGAAGTATCCGCCGAAGCGGACGGTGCGGGTGATCTTCAACGGGGCGCATTTCCTGGGGCTGGCCGGGATTCGCAACTGGGTGGCGACGCACTTGGACGATTTGACCAAGGGGAGGAAGGTGGACAAGCCGGCCAAGTTCCTGGGGTTGATCCCGTACACGAAGACGGTCCGGGAGAAGATGGAGATCAATCTCTTCATGGCGCTGGACCTGTCGACGCAGAACGACCGGGTGGGGTTGTTCTACAAGGGGATGTTCTACGATCAGCGAGAGGACACGGACATCAGCCGGAGGTTCTCGGACTTTGCGCGAACGCTGCGGGAGAACGCCTCGCTGATGTCGGACTGGGGGACGAACCATGCGGCGTTTGCGGATGGGGTGAACCCGATTTACGGGAAGCCGTGGCGGACATTCATCTTCGGGCGGATTGCGCTGGACAACGAACCCATCACGCTGGGTGGGGGACGGGGTACGGCGTTCCTGACGACGGACGATGCGCGGGCGCGGGTAGACACGCCCTTCGACACGCTGGATGGGGTGAGGTTCCAGAATCTGAAGCGGCAGACGCAGGTCATAGCGGCGACGCTGTGGGACATCGTGACGGACCCGAAGATGCCGATGGACAAGGAGCCGTCGTTCCACCGGATGTCGGTGTCGGGAGGGTTTGCGGAGCTGTCGGCGCGGGCGCTGGCGTTCGATCCGAGGAGCAGCATCGTCGCGGACCAGGTGATTGAGGGGACGATGGTTGTGGCCCGGATGTCGGACTCGACGCTGATGGGGACGCGGGGCGACCTGGTGGAGATCGTGGATCCGAAGGATGGGCGGGTGCACTTCTGGGGTTATCCGACGATCAACGCCTACGGATGGAGGAAGCCGAGCTACCTGGAGGCCTATCACACGAATCGGGCGACCGGGGACATCGACTTTGCGCCGGACTGGGGGCCGATGGGGAACCGGCACCATCCGCGGGACCCGACGCAGTTCTTCATCACCTCCGGGAAGAAGGACTTCACGATAGTCGTGTTCGAGTGTGTGCCGATCGCGCTGTTCGATTTGGTCGATCCACAGAGCCTGACGACGCTGCGGTACATCAAGGTGTACGACGGGCTGACGGACGCGGAGCCGCGGCGATACGGGCTGACGATTCCGCATCCAGAGCCGTGGCGGGGGCATGTGGAGGATGTGGCGCTGGTGTTCGCGGATCCGGGGCAGCGGGTGAAGATAATGATGGGTCTGGGTGCGGGGTCGGTGCGGATGCTGCTGCTGGATGCGAGCACGATCGACGCGGAGAACGAGAGCGGGCTGGGTTACAAGGCGGACAAGGCGTTCGCGCTGTCCCACACGCCGCTGCTGGTGACGCGGGACATGTGGAACCTGAACGAGCGTCGGATGCAGAAGCTGGGGCGGTTCCGGATCGTGAACGAGATCGTGAGCGGGCTTCACAAGACGGCCGGGGGGCTGATGGGGGAGGCGGAGGTGGCGCTGGCAGCGCAAGACTATGAGCTGGCGGATGCGAAGGCGCGGGCGGCATGGGGGTATGAGGCGCGGGCCTATCCGGCGGTGCTGTCAACGATGAACGATGTGGTGAAGGGGGTGCTGTTCTACCTGGCGCTGATGCTGCCATTCGCCTTCTTTGTGGAGCGACTGGTATTTGCGTTTCCGAACCTGCGGACGCAGATCGTGGGGTTCGTTGTGATCTTCGGGGCAATCTGTCTGGTGTTCAGCTTCATCCATCCGGCGTTCGAGATCACGACCAACCCGTGGATAGTGCCGCTGGCCTTCATCATGGTGGCGCTGAGCGTGATGGTGATAACGCTGGTGACGATGAAGTTCGAGGACCAGTTGAAGAAGCTGCAGATGAAGGAATCGGGGGTGCACAAGGCGGACATCGGGCGGATGAGCGTGGCGGCGGCGGCGTTTTCGCTGGGGATCAGCAACATGCGGAAGCGGCGGGCGCGCACGGTGTTCACGTGTATTACGCTGGTGCTGCTGACGTTCACGGTGCTGTCGTTTACGTCGGTGAAGACGGCGACGAAATACAACGAACGGAAGGCGAAGGGGAAGCCGGCTTACAACGGGCTGCTGATTCGAAACGCGATGTGGGAGCCGCTGGAAGAGTCGGCGTATCGGATACTGAACGATGAGTTTGGGCGGGGGAAGAACCGCGCGGTGGCGCCCCGGGCATGGTTCTTCACGTCGAAGACGCAGGAGCAGTCGTTCATTCAAGTCAGCACGGATGCGACTGATGCGAAGTACGATGCACGCGCGATTACGGGGTTGAGCCCGGCAGAGGCGGAAGTGACGGGACTGGACAAGGCGCTGACGGCGGGGCGGTGGTTCGAGCCGGGAGACGTGCATGTGGCCATCATCCCGTCGGGGATGGCAGAGGAGTTCCACATCGGGGCCTCGGATGTGGACAAAGTCAAGATCTTCCTGGGCGGGGTTCCTTATGACCTGATAGGCATAATGGACGCCAGCGCGGCGAAGCGGCGGGTGGACCTGGACCAAGAGCCGCTGACGCCGGTGGACTGGATTCAGATGCAGCGGATGTCGCGCCAGGGGGGAGGGCAGTCGGCACAAGGGGGTCGGGGGTCGGGATTCCAGGAGTACCTGCACCTGTCTCCGGACCAGGTGGTGTTCATTCCGTTCGAGACGGCGCTGAACCTGGGGGCGGAAGTAGAGTCGGTGGCGGTGAGCTTCGTGACGGAAGACGAGGTGAAGAGCACGCTGAGGATGCTGATGCCGCGGCTGGGGTTCAACCTGTATGCGGGGACGGGGGATGAGATTCGCAAGTGGAGCGCGATCGGGCGGACCTCGATTATTGGGATGGAGGGGGTGGCGATCCCGATACTGATTGCGGCGTTGATCGTGTTGAACACGATGCTGGGGGCGGTGTACGAGCGGGTGCGGGAGATCCACATTTTCAGCTCGATCGGGCTGGCACCGAACCATATTGCGATGCTGTTCATC
>JAUVSA010000313.1 GCA_030597345.1 Bacillota bacterium | reverse complement strand
TTCATGTCGGGCATCTTCGCCCTGGTGCTGGTAGACGCGTCTCGACATTTCCCCAAACGGCTTGGGCCGGTGTTCGGGATCATCACCGCCGGCGTAGGCGTCGGGTCGCTCATCATCCCTGCGGCAATGGGATGGATCTCCGAGGTCGCGGGCCTGCGCGCGGCGATGTTGGTCCCCGCCGGCCTCATGGGTGCGGTAGCACTCGCCTACCTCGCGCGCTGGTCCCGCTAGACCTCTCGGCAGCGGCCGCCGCGCCGGACGTAGACGCGCGGGAACTGGTTCCAGGGGATGGCTGGCTACGAGCCACCAGCAGGGCGGTCTCTCTGCTGAGGCAAGTGCACGGAGATGACGATTCTGCTTCCGCGCGCAGTCTCAGACCCCACCTCCGCAGAGATCATAGCTGGCGAGATCTCCACCATAATCATCCCTGTGACGCCCGCAGGATCAGCAACGCGCAGAACCCGGCGCTCTTCAGTCATGCTCTCGTGTGCTAACCCGTAGCGAGCGCACTGCCTGAGGTACCAGGCAGCGACTTCTTCCGGGTCAGCAGGGGTACGCTGCACATATTGGAAGCACTCCTCCTCTGGCAGTTGCAGCGGCCCCCCGAGCTGAAATGATGAGAAGTAGCCAACGGGGTAGAACATGATAGGGATATCCAGCGCTACACCTTCCCACTCCAATAACGGCTCTGCCCCCTCAGACAGCGGTATGCCTCGGAACTCTCCCGACCAGACCTGATCGGCTAGGTCGCGCACGGGTTTGCTCGCGAACATGTCAGCCACGCAAACCGCCAGATACACCACCGCTAGGCCGCCTATCACACGTACCGCACTACGCCCGGCCCGGGGCAAGGCCTCACGAACGAAGTCCCCAGCCCGGCCCGCCGCAGCGCCCAGCAAAGCCAGCACGGGAACCGGCCACAGCGCGAGCCCTGTCAGAGCCGGACCCTCCGACCCACCTTGGGCCCAGCGGACCGTGTAGGCATCTATCACTACGCTTGCCAGGCCAAGGACGGCGCCCAGCAAGGCCCCCTTCGCCGCCCCTCCCCGTACCACGATGACACTGCACGCCAGTGCCGCGACCGGCACGCCAACCCATATGCTCGTCGCCATCCCGACGACTGACCCGAGAGCTGCTCCGGCGGCAAGACCGAGCGCGGCCAACGCCACCGGATGGCGAACCGCGGCCGCTTCCCCTCTGGGATTGGCTCGTTTCGACTCGCATTCCCCAGGCATTTGCCCTTCCTCGGAAACATCCGAAGAGCGTTCAACGAACCAATGCTGTGGGCAAGGTCGCAGACGCAGCTGGTCCTGCAGGGCCTCCCTGGGTCACATTGTACAGACGCCCACCACCCGATGCAACCCGGTGCGCGTCCACGCCGACCCCCCGCACCGGCAAGTGGCGATCTCGCCCACGCTGGGCGATGTCAGCCGCGCGTCTCATCCCCGCCTGGCCGGCGCACGGGGGCCCGTTTCGGGAAGCGCGAGCGCAAGGAGCGCCGCCATCGCCGGTAGCACAGCTATCCAGTCCATGGCTCCCGCCAGTCCGGCCGTTGGTCCGAGCGTCCTGGAGAGGTGGTCGGCGAGCGCGCCCATGCCGCTGGTGCTCAGCCCACCTATCCCCCAGGCCAGGCCCATAACGAGTCCAGAGGCCGCACTGGTCCGGCCGGGGAGCAACTCCTGGGCCATCACGATGTTGACCGGCAGGGCCGAGAAGAGACACAGCCCGGTCACCGTCAGAAGCACAGCAGCCACGACACCATCAGCGCGAAGGAAAAGGAAGAGGGCCGGCGCGGCCAGTGCCAATCCTACCACGGTGACCCGCCGTCGTCCCACCGAGTCGGCGATCAGTCCGGCGAGGAGCCCACCCAGCCCACCGGCCAAGCTGAAACCCAACAGCGTCCATCCGCCAAGCATCAAGTCCGCTCCTCTTCGCGCCAGCAGGATCGGCACGAAGCTCGTGAACTGAACGGCCGCGGCTGCCCGCAGCATCACCACCAGAAACAGGACTAGCATCGGCAGGCGCCAGGCACTGCCGACCGGCCCGGGGGAATGCTCTCTCGCCGTGACGTCCGCGGACCGCGGCACTGCGGCCGCCAGGAAGATGACGACGGCCAGCCCAATCGGCATCGCGAGAAGAGTGTAGGGAAGCCCCAGGGCGGCGACGATCGAGATCACCAGAACGGGGCCCAGGCCGAACCCGACGTTCCCGCCGGCCGCGAACACGGCCATCGCCATTCCACTGCGACGACCGGCCAGCCTACTAGTGAGAGCTGCACCCTGAGGATGGAAGATCGCGGTGCCGAGGCCCGCAAGGATGAGCACCAAGAGCAGAAGCGGGAAGCTCCCGATGAGCCCAATGCAAGACATTGACACGGCAGTGAGGAGCGGACCCGCTATCGCTAGACCGCGCCGGCCTACGCGGTCCCCGATGTATCCGAACAGCGGCTGCGTGAGCTGGGCGCTTAGCCCCATTACGGAGGCGAGGAGCCCGACCTGAACAAGGCTCATGTCCAAGCGCTCGACCAGGACCGGAAGCAGGGCCGGGAGGAACGCGAAGTACATGTCGTTGCCACCGTGTGCGAGCGATAGTGCCGCAATGCCCCGCCAGCGGGGCGCCGCCCCCTGCTTCTCTGTAGCCTCTGCTGAACTCAAGTCACGCGCCAGTACTTCGGTCTCACCATATCCCCGCAGTTGTAACGGCCGACGCCCTGAAGAACCCGTCGGGCCATGTGTGGCTGTCGAGCGCCTGTAGGACCGCCGTGAACGGGCTTC
>JAUVSA010000270.1 GCA_030597345.1 Bacillota bacterium | reverse complement strand
TCAAGTCACGCGACGCTGACGCTCTCTGTCGGAAGCGCTACTCTCCCATGCAGCGGCTGCAGATCCTCTGGCACATGGCCTACTACCACATCCCGAGATGCCGGGTGAAGGAGCACCTCCTGATCGCAAAGTCAACTCTCTATCGCTGGCTCCACGCCGCGGAGGAGGGCAATCTGGGCGACCGCAAGAGGAAGAAGGCCAGTCCCAGAAGGACCCCCCGGGGGATCGCCCAGATGATCTGGGAGATGTTCGAGGCGAATCCGCACTTCGGGCGGCAGCGGATTGCCAACATCCTGTGGTTGCTGGGCGTGTTCGTGGCAGCCTCGACGGTCCGGAATGTGCTGCTGCAACCCAAGCCCAGGACGGCGCCGGCCGCGGCGAAGGTCCAGGACGCGCCCGCGGCACCACGAGAGATCGTCGCCCGCTACCCCAACCACGTTTGGAGCGTGGACCGCACGCGGGTGCTCCGCTGGGGACTCTGGCCGACCTGGGTGCTGATCACCATTGATCACTTCTCCCGGGCGGTGATGGCCGTGGTCCCCCTGGAAGGACCCAACGCGGGCTGGGTAGTGGACGCGTTGGAGGAGGCGTTCTCGCGGCATGGACCGCCCAAGCATCTCATCACCGACCAGGAAGGCGTCTTTGCCTCCGACGTCTTCGGTGCGCTGCTGCGGCACTGGAACGTCAAGCAGCGGTTTGGTGCCGTGGGCAAGCACGGCTCCATCGCGGTGACCGAACGGGTCATCCTCACGCTGAAGTACGAATGGCTGAAGCGCGTCCCCGTCATCCGCGGGCTGGATCACCTGGAGCAACTGCTACGCGACTTCGCGGTCTACTACAACGAGTTCCGCGGTCATGCCACGCTCGGGGGTGCTGTCCCCGAAGTGATCCGCCGAGGCGATCAGTGGTGCAGGCCAGAGAAGTCATCAAAGACACTACCGGACAACGTCGAGCGCCGCGTCTTCGCTGATACCCAGATCACCGCCTATCGCCTCGCTGCCTGAGCCCCTCTCCTGACCGCGACCGGTGCCGGCTCGGAGCCCGGCGCGTCACACCGCGCCTTCGCGGTGCCCTTCCACTCCACCGGATGCCGCGAGGACTCATCCATGTCCTGTCGTCTGCGGCACCCGCGCCTTCGCAACGCCGCTCACAGGAGTCAGAGCTGATCTAGGCCACTCAGGAGGTGTCGCAAGCCTACTTAACATAGACACACCATCCCATCGACGAACCGGCCCTCATCCCTTCCGGGCCGCGCCGATGAGTTATTGGACAGCACGTGTCCCTGAAGCCGCTGTGAGGGCACTCTGGCGAGCGGATGAGTTTTTGGACAGGACGCGCTCGCGGCGCTGTTCGGTGGCCTTGCCTGGGGGGTGTACTCGAATCTGGGGCGGTTCGTGGCGGTGCGGCCGGGCCGAAGTCCGCGGGGGATGGGGGATGTGCAGAACTTCGCGGCGATGAGTGTGGGATTGGCGCTGATGGGTGTGGGGCTGGGGGTGACGGGTGGGCTAACGCCGCCGACGGGGTACCTGAGCACGCTGTGGTTGGGCGGGCCGGAGCCGACACAGGTGGCGGCGTGGTGGCCGATCGTGGCGATGGGGATAGCGAACTACGGCGCGGGTTACACGCTGTGGCTGTTCGCGCTGGAGGACGGCGCCCGCCGCGGGGAGGGGCACAAGCTCCCGCCGCTGACTTACCTGACGCTGGTCTTCGCAGTGGTGGTTGGATGGGTGGTGTTGAGGGAGGGGTTCGGCGCCGGATTCTGGCAGGGGACGGTGCTGATTGCGGTGGGGAATGCGGTTACGGTGTGGCCGGGGAGGCGGGTGGCCGGTGGGGAGTGTAAGCGCGCGCAGGCGGGGTAGCATAGAGGTGCGTGGCCGCGGCAACAGGTGATAGAAGGAGCCAGGCATGGCATATCTCTGGGAGCAGGGGGGACTGTCTATAGACGCGCGGCGGAGGAAACGACACGCGGGAGGAATGCAGTTGATGATGAAGAGGATGTGTTTGCTGTTGGGGATGGTGGGAGCGATGTTCGCCGGGGCGGCCGTTGCTGCGGCCGCCGGTCCCGAGATAGAGCAGGCGATTCGGGTGGGGCTAACTTACAGGAAGGAGCCTGAGTCGGTGTTGATCTCGGGGAAAGGGGCGTGGCAGGCGCGGAGCTTCAGCGAGGCGTTTGAGGGAGAGGCGAGGATAACGGCCGGACGGGGCGAGGTGGTGCTGGAGACAAGCGGTCGGCATGGCGGCGTGGGGCCGTGGATAGAGCTGTGGCCTGCGGATGGGGTGTCGTGGCTGACGATGGATGGGAGCCGGTATCGTGGGAAGCTGCGGGTGGAGCTATCCGGCGGCGGGCGGCTGAAGGTGGTGAACACGCTGGGGATAGAGGACTACGTGCGAGGGGTGGTTCCGAACGAGATGTTTGCGCAGCCAGAGGCATTCAAGGTGCAGGCAGTGGTGAGCCGGACGTATGGGATGTACGTGCGAGATATCGAGAAGAAGCATCAGGATGATGGGTTCGATATCTGCACGACGGGGCACTGCCAGGTCTACCGCGGCGCAAGTACGGAAACTGCGCTTTCCGATGCCGCGGTGCGATCAACGCGGGGAGAGGTGGTGATATACAGAGGAAAACCGATCTTCGCGGCCTATCACGCGAACGCGGGAAGAAGGACGGCGACGGTAGATGATGCGTGGCCGGGGAGCAGCAGGGAGGACTTCCTGTATCTCGAATCGGTGGAGTCGCCATATGACGCGGCGGCGACGGACCTGCGGGGATATGAGTGGTGCTACCGGTGGCGGCGGTGGGTCACGGAGAGGCAGATTCAGGACCGGCTGAGGGAGCGGGGGAGGTATGTGGGGGAGATCGAGAGAGTGGTGGTGCGGGCGAAGACGAGCACGGGGCGGGTGCGGAGGCTGGAGATCATTGGACGGGAGGGACGGGTAAGACTGGGGACGCTGTCAGAGGCGAGGGCCGTGCTGGGCACGCCGAGCGCGCTGTTTGAAGTGAGGGGCGTCGGGAGGCGGTTCGAGTTGACGGGGTGGGGGAGGGGGCACGGAGTCGGGATGTCTCAGCACGGCGCGCTGGGGATGGCGAAAGCCGGGTATTCGTATCCGCAGATTCTGGGGCATTTCTACCGCGGGGTGGCGCTGGTGGAGGAGTACGGAAGGGGCGCATCGCGCGGGCTGAGTCCGCCGGAGGTGAAGATGGAAGCCGCTTATGTGGCGCCGGCAATGGTGCCGGAGGGGCGGAGCTGAGCCTGGCCTACATGGAGCATTCAGGAGCTCGACTGCCGGGAGACCGGCTTCTCGATTCCCGCCTCCCGACCCAGCCGGGCGATCATCGCCTGGAGATAGCGCGCCCCGATCTGAGCGCCGGCCTGGGATTCACC
>JAUVSA010000092.1 GCA_030597345.1 Bacillota bacterium | reverse complement strand
TAGAAGCTGTTTCATAACCTCCATCTGGAGTCTGGCAGCTTGTGCTGCCTGAGGTTATGAAACAGCAGCACAAGCGGCCAGGCTCCAGCAGGCGCATTTCATGCCAGCGTCTCTAACGGACAGCTAGGCGAGTGAGGGTTATGAAATGCGCTCTAGGCCAACGCTTCCCCCGTAGTAGTGCAGATCAGCTTCCCGTGCTTTACACCCCGCGTGCTGATTAGCCGATCCGCGATACGCTGTACCTCGCGGCTCGCCCCTTTCACCACTACCACCTCGAGGCAGTTGTGTTCGTCCAGGTGCACATGTGTGCTGCAGCAAATCTCACCGTGGAACCGGTGCTGCAGCTCAGTCAATACCTGAGTAAGCTCTCGGGTGTGGTGATCGTAGACTACCGTGATCGTTCCTACGACCGACCCCGCATGCCGCTCCCATTCTTCCTCTACGAGGTAGTCTCGGATTACATCGCGGATCGCCTCCGAGCGAGTGCGATATCCCTTCACCCGGATTCGCTTGTCGAAGGCAGCCAGCAACCGCTGGGGGATCGATACGCCAAATCGCACCAGGGACATGTGACACCTCTCGCACTCTCCTAGAGCGCATTTCATAACCCTCACTCGCCTGGCCGTCCGTTAGAGACGCTGGCATGAAATGCGCCTGCTGGAGCCCGACGGCTTGTGCTGCTGTTTCATAACCTCAGGCAGCACAAGCTGCCAGACTCCAGATGGAGGTTATGAAACAGCTTCTAACACGTCGACCGAGCTTTGTCAAGCGGCCCCTTGGCGACTGACCCGCGCACCGCCTCCGTGCGGCCTCCGGGGTGATCGCTGCTGGGCCCGCGGCTCTCGGGGAGGGAGGGAAAGAGGCGGGCCCCCGCACCTTAGAGGGGGGTATCAGCACGGGGGCCCTATCTGCGCTAGGCGCAGACTTCTGCGATTATTCCCACCCGCCCGGGTCTCTCAAACATCCTCTGTAGAACGTGCTGTCGCGGCTCCGCTACCGGCATGGGCGAGCAGGGAAACCTCACAACGCGGGCAAGTCCCGCGCCAAAGAGAGCATCCTGAGTCAACCATCAAACAGATAGGGGTGTCGCCTCGCCGCCAAGTGTCCACTGTGCCCGGATGGGTCTGGCCTTCGCCGCCTTCGGGCGATCACCTGTCCTTCCCGTTGCCGGGACACATTCTCTCGCAGCGTACCGGGCCGCCTCCCGCTCTGGAGCCGTCGGCCCCTGCGGCCAGGGCTTCTCCCAACGAAGATTCGGGGACCTACTCGTCAATGCCCGCGCCGGCCCGCCGTTCCGCCCCTCCCCGAATGCCTTCGCCCACCTGCTTGAACTCTTGGGCTGTCGATCCCGCCTCCGCCCGAACCAGGTTCAGAACATCGTCACCCCACTGCCAGATCCCAACGGCCAGGAGCACGACGAACAGGAAGCGAATGAGCCATCGCTTCCGCCCCTGCCGCTGCATACGCTCGCGTGCCCCCGCCGCGTAGCTCCGGTCGGAACGCGAGGTCGTGTAATACGTCGTTGATTCCTTGCTCTGGCCCCGTTTTCCGCGTGCCATGGTGTCTCCGCTCCTTCCCCCCAGTACCATCCCCCCGAGGATGAGCGCTCAGAAAGGCGATTCCACATGCCGGGCCGTCGCTACGGCCGGCGCAGCCGCTCGAGCGCTCTCTTCAGCGCATTGATGGAGTCTATGGAGGCAGGGTCCACGCGGTTCAGAAACGCCAGGTACAGGCTGACGAAATCGCCCAGGTACACTGTCCACATGAGCTGCGCCAGAAGCGATCGCCCCTTCGCCTCGATGAGATGCACTGCCGCCTTCGGGCCAACTAGCGTTCGCCTCGTGATGTCAACGCGGGCGCGAGTCCGCCAGTGATCATCGGGGCGGCGGAGCATGATGACCTCGATCCGCCCTGCAAGTTTCTCCGCAAGCTCCCAGCCCACCACCTCGTTATGGTTGAGTTCGGGGTACTCACTGGAGCAGGCCAGCATCTTGCTGTTCTCGTTGAACTGGCACCGCCACCGATAGGCCGCGGCACTCATGATCCCCGCTGTCCCCTGGACCCAGGGGATCTTGTCGAGAAGACTCTTCGCCACTTGCTTCGCGCGATTGCGCCGAGTCAGAGCCTTTGGGCCAACCTGTTCCTGCAGCCGTTCGAGCAGAGGTATGGCCTCCTGCACCTCCCGATCGGCCCCCGGGAAGGCGCCAGCCGACTCCAGCGCGTACGCCAGCGGAATGAGGGAATACCCGAGGGCCGCCCTGGGCGGCATTGGCGGTTCTGTCTGAGGAATTCGCAGCAGAGCTACCTTGCGGGCCCTGTGGCGGCGCGCAAAAGCCTGTAGCTTCCCACCCGTCGTTATGCACAGGACGCGCGCCCGACGTCGCAGGGCGGCTGCCGCGGCCGCCAGTGTCTCCTCCGTATTGCCCGAATGACTGGATGCGATGAGGAGCGTGTCCGGACCGACGAAGGCCGGAATCCGGTAGTCCCGGCATACAACGAACGGCGCCTCCGACCGGCCCTCGCACAGTCGCACCAGGAAATCCCCCGCCACGGCCGACCCCCCCATCCCGGCCAGCACGATGTTCCGGGGATCTCGCAGCCATGCAGGGGCACGGAAGCTCCGTCCTATCTCCGCGGCATCCGCTACTTGCTGGGGAAACTGGACCGCGAAGTCCAGCATGCCACGCGGGTCGAGCGACTGATACGAACTTCCGTCATCTAGAGCGACGCCGGCCGACGCCCCTCCGCGCGACTCGTCAGTACCCACCTTCAACCCCCCGATCAGTCGCTGACGAACGGAAGCAGGGCAATTTGCCGAGCCCGTTTTATGGCACGGGACACCTTGCGCTGGTGTCGCGCGCAGGTGCCCGTCATACGGCTCCTCAGGATCTTCCCTCGCTCCGACGTGAAACCCCGCAACCGCGCGTGGTCCTTGTAGTCCACCCGTTTCACCTTATCGACACAGAAGGCGCATACCTTGCGCTTAGGCCGCCGGAACTGCCGGCCTCGCCGCCCCCCGTCACGGTCCCGACCGCGATCCCGGTCTCGTCCCCCCCGCCCCGAGGAACGCATCGGAGGCCGCCCCGAGCTCGCTTGCTGTTGAGGGCGCCCCTCTGTCGATTGCCGCGCAGCCACCTGGGGTCGCCCCTCTGTCGATTGCCGCGCAGCCACCTGGGCTCGCTCCTCTGTCGGTTGCCGCGCAGCCGCCTGGGGGCGCTCCTCTGCCGATTGCCTCGCAGCCGCCTCGGGTCGCTCTCCGCTTTCGGCCGGCGCTCGCTGTGTTGTATCCTGGTTTCCTTCAGGGGATTCTGCAGACATATCGCTCTTCCACCTTTTCCTGTTTCATGCCTGACTAGCTATCACTTGCCGTGCATCCGCCCTGTGCTCTACTCATCATCCCACGGAGTGGTTGCCTCCGACTCCTCGCCGACCTCACCCTCTCCCGTCGCAGACTGCTCGCCCTCTCCCTTGGCAGACTGCTCCTCCTCCGCCGGCGGTCGTGCCCCCTCCTCCCGCGGCCGGTCCAGACCCCGCACCTCATCGGCGACCACCTCAGCGGTCTGCCGGCGCTGCCCCTCCTGTGTCGTCCACTCGCGGATCTGCAGTCTCCCGTCCACCGCCACAAGGCGGCCCTTCGTGAGGTAGTTAGCCGAGAACTCCGCCCGCTGGCGCCAGGCCACGATGTTGATGAAGTCTGTCTGCCGCTCGCCGGAAGAACTCGCAAACGATCTGTCCACCGCGATCCGGAAGTTCGCCACCGGGATACCGCTGCCGGTGTAGCGCAGCTCCGGGTCTGCCGTCACCCGGCCGATCAGGACTATGCGGTTGAGCATGATGTCGTCCTTTCGATGCCCTCTAGTCCTCGTCCAGACGTACCGACATGTGTCGAAGCACGGACTCGGTAACGGACAACTGCTGTTCCAATTCCCGCACGACAGACGGCTCGGCCCTGAGCACCGCAAGCATGTACACTCCCTCGCGCCGCCCCTTTATCTCGTAGGCCAAACGCCGTCTCTCCCACGGCCCGATCTTCTTCATCTCCGCGCCCCGGCTGACGGCCAGATCCTGCAGCCGTTGTTGGATCGCACCGATCTCGTCGTCGGAGAGCGTGGGATCGACTATGAACATGATCTCGTAATCGCGAATAGGAGGTAACCTCCTTCCTATGGACTTGTGCGGCCCCCAGACGGGAGCAGGAAGGCCAGCAATGCGCGGCACCCGAGCCGCGCGCTCGACTCAACCGCCGGCATTATACCACGCCGCCTGGAGCCGGACAAGGCCCGCGGGACTCTCTCCGTTGACACCGGCAACTGCAGGGTGATATAGTACGGTCCGAATGGGTATGGAGAGGTAGGAGGGCAAGGCTGTGCCTCTCTACGAGTTTCGCTGCCAGAAGTGCAATCGAGTATTCGAGCGGCTCTGCCGGGTCAGCAGCAACGGCAAGGGCCTTTCTTGTCCGAAGTGCGGGTCGCGGCGTCTGCGCCGCCTGATGTCGGTGTTCTCCGCGCGCGTCTCCGGTGAGCGCGGGAGCCCTGCTCTGTCCGGCGCCAACTGCAGCACCTGCAGCTCGGGCAACTGCGCAACCTGTCGCTGATTCAGGCTTCAGCTGCTTTCCACGGGAGCGCCCACGGGTGAAATTCTACGTCACCACGCCGATCTACTACGTCAACGACGAACCCACCGTCGGGCACGCCTACTCCACCGTCGCCTGCGACGTCCTCGCCCGCTACCACCGCCTCAGGGGCGACGACGTCCTCTTCACCACCGGCACCGACGAGAACGCTCTCAAGGTCCTCCGGGCCGCTGAAGCCCAGGGCCTCGCCGTCCGGCCCTTCGCGGACAAGATGGCCGACCGTTTTCGCCAGCAGTGGCTCGCACTCAACATCGCCTACGACGACTTCATCCGGACTACCGCGGAACGCCACCGACGCGCTGTGCAGAGGTTCTTCGAAGGGCTATACGAGAAGGGCGACCTCTACCTCGGCAAGTACGAGGGCTGGTACTGCGTCTCCGACGAGACCTACTTCCGCGAGGAAGAGCTGGTAGACGGCCGCTGCCCCAACCCCGAGTGCGCGAAGAAGGTCGAGTGGATGAGCGAGCCCGCTCACTTCTTCCGTTTGTCGAAGTACCAGCAGCCTCTCCTGGACTACATCGAGCAGAACCCGGGCTGGCTCCTTCCCGAGTTCCGCAAGAACGAGGTAGTCAACTTCATCCGGGGCGGCCTGAAGGACGTCTGCGTGAGCCGCCGATCCGAATGGGGCATCCCCCTTCCCCCCTCCATCCCCGGCTCCGAGGGCACGGTCGTGTATGTCTGGGCCGATGCGCTCGTCAACTACCTCACCTGCGCCGGCTATCCGGACGACGAGGAGCGGCTCCAGAACTACTGGCCTGCCGACGTGCACGTCGTGGGCAAAGACATCTTCGTCAGATTCCACGCCACTCTCTGGCCGGCAATGCTCATGTCCGCCGGCCTCGCCCTGCCCAAACGAATCGTAGCCCACGGCTGGTGGACGCTCGGGGGCAAGAAGATCTCGAAATCCCGCGGTGGGGCCATCCCCCGGCCGGGCCCGGTCCGCGACATGATCATGCAGGAGACGGGCTGCACCGCCGGTCGGGCCGTGGACGCGCTGCGCTACTACATCCTGCGCGAGGTCCCTTTTGGGCAGGATGGCGAGTTCTCGGAAGAGACGCTTCTCGTACGCTACTCGGACGACCTGGCCAACGATCTGGGCAACCTGCTCCACCGCCTCCTCCCCATGATCGCTCGCTACCGCCAGGGACGCATCCCAAAGCCGACCGACCCCGATCCCGACCTACACCCGGCCGCTCTGGCGGCTGTCCGCGGATGGGAGAAAGCGGTCGAAGCTCTCGACTTCAGGGCCGGCCTGGCGGCCATCTGGGGGTTCCTCGCCGCGGCCAATCGCTACATCGACCATAAGGCCCCCTGGTCCCTCGCCAAGGCCGGCGACGACGCTCTCCTCGATCACGTGCTCTATTCCGCGGCCGAGGCGATACGCATCGCCGCCGTTCTGATCGCACCCGTGATGCCCGATACGGCAAGTGAGATAGAGAGCCAGCTCGGCCTGCGGGACTGGCAGCGCACATGGTCGCAGGCCAGCGAGTGGGGGCTGCTGTCCGAGGGGCAGCAAACAGGCCGGCCGGTTCCTCTTTTCCCCCAAGCGGAGCCGCAAAAGCGGGCCAAGACAAGAGCCCGCGCATCTGCAGCCGCCTCAACTCCGGAGGAGACGAAGATGATCTCCATCAAGGAATTCCAGAAGCTCGATCTGCGTGTCGGCGAGATAGTCGGTGCGGAGGCAGTGCCCAACGCGGACAAGCTGCTCAAGCTCACCGTGGACATCGGTGGCGAGCAGCGAACCATGGTCGCCGGCATCGCCGTTTGCTATCGCCCCGAGGAACTGGTCGGCAAGAAGGCAGTGGTAGTCGCCAACCTCGAGCCTGCCACCATTCGCGGCGTCCGATCCGAGGGCATGATATTGGCGGGCTCCGTCGAGGGAGACGAGAAGACCGTGTCCATCGTGGCTCCCGAGCGGCCGCTGCCCAACGGCGCACGCGTGAGCTAGTCGGGCGGTTCGGCGGGAGGCTCTTCCTGCGTCCCCGACGCCGGCTGCACCTTCTCCACCTTCACCGTCACCCGAACCGACGGCTCCGAATACAGGTTGACCCCCTGCGGCACAACCAGGCTCAGTGTTCGCGAAAAGCTGCCGGCTATCCCCGTCAGCGCCAATTCTTGCGTCTCGATTTGCTTAACCTCATTCACGCGGTTCGCCGGCCCCACGATCGTCACCATGGCCGGTTCCACCTGAACTGAAACAAGCCTCAGAGCCTCCGGCAGGTATCCCCCGGTCTGCACCACCACCGGCACCGTGCGCGACGAGACCACGAGCTCCAGCGTCGCCAGCACATTGACTCGCGCTGGTGTCACGGCGACTCCCTGCACCGCCTCGCCCGAGCTGTCGCCCACCTGCACCGGAAGAGAGAGCGGCGCCTCCGGCATCGCGCGCCCCAAGTCCATAGTGACAACAGCGTGGGTCGCCCGCTCCACAGAGCTCTGCGCGCCGGAAACCTCAACAGCCTTGGGCGAAGCTTTCACCCCCAGGAGCTGATACCCCGCCGGCGGCTCTCCGACCAGCCGCACCTCCACCTGTCTCGCCTCGGATATCACTTCTTCCAGCACGACGGTCACTTCTGCCGGCCGCACCGCTACCACGCTCACGTCCGCCGGCACGCGTACCTCCACCGCCCGCTGATGGCGACCCGCCCCCAGGCCCGCGCAGGAGACATACGCCTCCACGCCGCCCGCCGCCTCATTCACATCTTGCCTGAGGCCGCGCAGCCGCACTTGGGCCTCGGGAAGCTGCCCCGGCAGCGCGAGCCCCGCCCTCACTCCTTCGCTCACAATTGTCGCCTTGACCGCCTGCTCGGATATCAGGTTCTGCTCCTTGAGCAGAACCCAGAACCACAGAAACACCGCCAGCGCGAGCGCGGCAATCTTAAGCGGAAGGTTCCTGATCAGCATCTCCGCGTCTGCCTAACCTCAGTCGGGGTGCACGCGGCGCGGGCACGAGGATGCCCAGCAGCCGCTGCTTCATGACTTCAGGTGTCATATTGCTGTACAGCCTTCCCTCCACCGCCAGGGAGACTGCGCCTGTCTCCTCCGAGACCACGATCACCACCGCATCCGTCGTTTCGCGCAGCCCCAGTGCGGCCCGGTGCCTCGTTCCCAGCAGGCCCCGCACGTCGCGCCGCTCCGTCAGCGGCAGCAGGCAACCCGCGGCCACCAGCCGGTCGCCCCGAATCACCGCTGCCAGGTCGTGAAGAGGCGTGCCAGGATAGAAGATCGTCCGCAGCAAGGCGGCGGAGGCAATCCCGTCCACGCGCCGGCCCGTCTGGATCACGTCGTTGAGCCCTACCTCGCGCTCGATCACAGCCAGCGCGCC